>CAZPAA010000222.1:0-3628 GCA_964584425.1 uncultured Gammaproteobacteria bacterium
AGTTGACCCGCAATATGTTTCTCAACACTACACTGATCGTCTTTATCAACACTCGCCTCTAGCGCGAATATCCCAGTAATAGACGCTAAGATCTGAGAAGCAAAAAAACTCCCATCCGCCTGGCGCATACGCTGTTTAACGGCGCTAAGACGGCTCTTTAAATTAGCTAGCCGTTTAATTTGTTCATCTGTCATCATCTGCTCCCACGCTAAAGTCAGCATATTAACATACCCAAATCGAGATTTGAAGCCCCCCGGCAAATTTGATATAGTCGCAGCACTATGCAGAACCTATCACTAGCGCATCGCGATCTCAAGGTCCTCTGGCACCCTTGCACTCAAATGAAAGACCATGAATTTCTACCGTTAATTCCGATTAAACGTGGGGAAGGCGTGTGGTTATACGATCATGATGACCAACGCTATTTGGATACACTCAGTTCCTGGTGGGTGAATTTATTTGGTCATGCCAATCCCCAAATTAATGCAGCAATTAAGCAACAATTAGATCAACTCGAACATGTTATTTTTGCCGGGTTTTCACATCAAGGTGCCATTGAATTAGCCGAGCGCTTATCACAACTCACGGGGCTTGCGCGCTGCTTTTATGCGGATAATGGATCATCCGCCGTTGAAGTGGCCCTCAAAATGAGCTTTCAGTATTGGCAAAATCAAGGACACTCAAAAAAAATAAAATTCGCACATTTAGAAAATAGTTATCACGGTGAAACCATCGGTGCGCTGGCTGTAGGTGATCTAGGCTTGTATAAACAAATGTTTTCACCCTTACTACCACAAACCATTACCATTCCTGTGCCACAAACACCCGATCAAATCGATGAAACTTTTGCGCTAGCTGATCAAATCCTCGCAAAACATCAAAACGAAATTTGCGCGCTGATTGTTGAGCCTTTAGTACAATGCGCCGGCCACATGCGCATATACCCTCCCGATTATTTAAAATTATTACGAAAAGCCTGCGATAAATACCATATCCATTTTATTGCCGATGAAATTGCAGTCGGCTTTGGCCGCACGGGCAAAATGTTTGCCTGTGAGCACGCGCAGATTTTGCCTGATTTTATGTGTTTATCTAAAGGTTTAACCGGCGGATATTTGCCGCTGTCTTGCGTATTAACCAAAGAGTCTATTTATTCAGCGTTTTATGATACTTATGAATCCGGCAAAGGTTTTTTACATTCCCACAGTTACACCGGAAATCCACTCGCCATTAGCGCAGCGCTCGCAACGCTAGATATTTTTGAAGAAGAAAATATTTTAGAAAAAAATAAATTATTAAGCGCGCATTTAGCAAAAGGTTTAGAAAAGTTTCGCGACCATCCTCACATTAAAAATGTCAGACAACAAGGCCTGATTGCCGCAATGGATATGGTAGATGAAAAAGGGTTGCCCTACCCATCGCAGCAACGTCGCGGCTTGAATGTTTATCAATATGGCCTAAAAAATGAAATGCTTATCAGACCCATCGGCAATACCGTTTATTTTATGCCGCCCTATGTGATCACAACCGATGAAATCAATCAGATGCTTCAAGTTGCGTTTGATGGGATAACATTTGCCTTAAATTCTTGAGAGCCTCTACAAATGGTAACACTGTAATATCATTTTCATAATAAATTAGGACGCAAAACCATTTGTAGGGACGCAACATGTTGCGTCCAAGTGTCGGTAAAATCACAGATGCGTGACTCTCGCCATTTCTGGGACGCAACATGTTGCGTCCCTACAAATGGTTTTGCGTCCTCATCAAAAAGAGATAATATAAACCTCAAAGCGGCCATATTCTCCCTCTAGAACTAGTAAGCGCCCTTGACAGCCTAAGGTTTTACATTAAGATTGGATCAAAAGCGCGGCCCTTTGGATATATCACCATGAAAAATCTGACTATTTTCACCTCCATTGCAGCAGCTTTGGCATTAAGCTCAGGCCTAGCGATGGCAAATATGGAAACCTTGGAAAAATGCGTCGTTGTCGATAAAAATGGCAATAATCTGGTTAAGGCGGGTAAAAATGATTGCGCCACGAGCTCACATTCTTGCGCAGGACAAAGCACTGCGGGCGATCCCACCGCGTTTATTACCGTGCCACAAGGCCAATGTGTAAAAATTAATGCGGGCGATTATGCGGGCATTTCAAATGATATTAAAGCTAAAATTACGGGTGCGATGTAACACATGATGACTGAAGACAAAATACATTTATATGGCATTTTAATCGTTATCTTCGCTATCGTTATGATGTTAAGCTCTGCGCTGGTCTCTTATTTCCTAGTGATGAAAAATGAACCCATCCTAGCTTCATTAAAAATGGAAATTGAAAACAAGCAAGTATTAATCCGCGATATTTGGAATAATATTAACAACCAAGAAAATAAAGCCGATACCCTCGTAATCATTTCTTTATTGGCCAATAACAATAATACGGCTGCGCAAATAAAAGATTTTTATCTTAAAGAATTTCCAGAATTAAATCCCAATGCAAATATTCTGGATATGTTAACCACGGTAGCGGAAAAAAAAGCCGCCGATATTGAAACCATTAACAATCTTTATATCGAACAAACCGCTGCCCAACATAATGTTGCAAAAATTGAGCAAGCGAATAAATCCTATTCTAGCATTGCCTTTTTCTTACAAGGCTTAGGCCTACTGTTAATTATTTTGAAACGCGATATCCTGGGCAGCTGGCGCCGCACTTAATGCTCCACTTTAGCAACACCCTCTTGACAGGCACAAATAAACCATGGTAAACAATAAAATAATGTAGTTTTATTTCTTATTTAGGAGTGGGGTTGTGTGTAAAACAGCATATTTTCCGGTGCCACCACTTGCCATTCATTTTCTCGCCCTGCACAGACAATTACCTGACCGACGATTCTCTCATTAAAAAATTAATTTTATCCTTTAACTTATTTTTTATGGAGAATTTACCATGTATCAAGCTTTATTGCCTTTATATTACAAGGCGCCTGTTGCGCTTATGTCTGAGAAAAAAATTCAGGACTATCTACAAAGCATCGCGCAATATGAACAATGGCGGAATTGGAGTGGAAAATGGCTGCTTTCTTGGCAAGTATTAACGACATTTTCCGATCCCAAGCAAAATCTTGTTAATGCGATTAAAAAAACGCTTACGGATGCAAAAACCCAATCTGTTGAAATAATTTTTAAAAAATTAATCGAGATTTATATTCAGGATATCAAAATGGAATTTGATTTGAATAGCAGCATCCCGGGTGTTAATGGTGGCAATTTAAGGAAAGTGCTTGCGGATATTTTAATGGATATTTTTTCTGCGCATGTTCAAGAAAGAGATCAATTAAAAAAAATTATTTCGGAGATGGAGGCGCAGTTTGAAGATTTTGCAGGAAAATTTCGGTCAAGAGTTTTTATCACGCCTGGTAGATTTCCGATTTCAATCGAACCGCAGGAGGAATTATTGGAGAGTTATGAGCCGATTAGTTTTCAGCATTTCTCGGTGAAATTTTCCCTTTAAAGAGTTTTGCAATTTATCCAGATATTTAAATCGATTTCTCTAGAGGGTCCCCCTTTGGAAAAGGGGGGTAGGGGGGATTTAAAGATTTCCGTGTAAAACAGGCATCTCTAAAT
>CAZPAA010000223.1:0-3594 GCA_964584425.1 uncultured Gammaproteobacteria bacterium
TATCTCTGGGCTGCGCATTAAGTCTAATGCATAAAGTTCCATCTTTGATTCCAGCAATATTATTTCTTTGAGCCCCAGGAATGATGCGCAGATTTAAAATTAAAGTTATGTTTTCAGTCCAATAGTAATGCGACATATAGTAAGAATTCTACGTGAAACAGACCGTGATATAACGTGAAGGTTTTATCATGGGCAAAGAACCTTGTTATAAATTGCATTTTCATACAAAATCACCCTTAGATCAACCAATGTCTTGTGCGAGTATGATTAAGTATGTGAGTTATATATAAAACTATAGCAACAGTACAAATGAGGAAAATGAATGCCCACCAAAAACAAATCTAAAAGCCCTTTTGATTCAGGATATAGCTATACTAAAGCTGCAAAACGATTTTTTAAACCGATTTATCAAAATCCATTTTTTCAACTGTCTATTGTCAGTATTGTTGGAATAGCAGTTATGCGCCATTTTCAAGGTTATATATTTACTCAATCAGCCGCACAAGGCGCAAATAATGTTCCAAATACAATCTCAAAAACTGCAAATTTCTCAGTAGTTATGAATGCAGACAAAAATAACCCCAACTCTAGTGAAATTCCACTTTTCACTGGCACTTACACAACAACTGAAGTAGTAAATAATACATTTACCCATATACCTGATGCAATTGGCTCGTTTTGCTTTAGTGTACTTAGATATTTAATGCCAAATGAAAATACAATAAAATCTATTTTAACAAAAATAGATCAAGTACTACCTGAGCCAATTAAAAACAATCCAAATCTCTATTCTCCCGTACTTAGCACAATAATCGCTACCACAATATCTGGCGTTAGCGCATTGAGCATGGAAGGGATGCGTTATTTTTTCATGCAAAGGGCACATCAACAAGAAAATTTTAGGTTAATTGAAAATACTGAAATTACAGAACTAGCAAGATCAGGCCAGCAATCACTCATGCAAGGAGATCCTTTCTCAGCTTTATCCTCGTTGAGAATAGCGCGCAAAAAATTTGAAGATTTATATGACATCACGCTAAATGATGCCATGCTTGCCAAATGGAATGATATCGCTATCAATGAAGCACGAGCCCTATTTTTTTTGGGTAAATTTGATAATAAAAAAGAAAAGCATGCCTTGCAAATACTAGATAAAATACTGAGAAAAAACTATTTCTTTATCGATGCTCTGAATTTACGAGGTTTTTTATTGTTACAAAATCATTTTGTTAGTGAATTTAGACGGGAACAAAGTACTTCATCACATATACAGGAAGCCATAAATAATTTTGAAACGTCATTAAGCGCCAATCCCGCGCAATCTGAAATTTTTACTTTGTGGGCTTTTTGTAAGAATTCTTCTGCTGATGCATTAACATATATCGAAAACGTGGATTATGAAACACTTTGGTCTAATAATTTATTGCACATTATTTTAATGTGTCAAGGGAAGGCCTTTTGGAATTTAAAGAAAGATAATGATCTTAATTTAGTGATTTATTGCATAGAGCGCTATGAAGCCGCAGAAACAGCAATATGTAAAAACCCAGCCTTCAATTCAATGCGGTGTGCTATTTTAAAAGAACTTTTAACAGCATATGGAGAATTAATTAAGAATATAAAAACAAAACAAACCATCACTATCAAAACTTTATTCCCGCACTTAAATAAAAGAAAAATTAACACACAAGAAGAACAAGTTTTTTATTTGCAACAACAATCCATGATTGCTAACATCGCTTATTATCAAGCTCAACTTAAAAAAGAAAACGATACGACCCTAGATAATTCTATAAAGGAGACATTATCAACCATAAGTAGTCACGCGAAAAGAAAGCTCCCAGCCATAGAAAGAATATTCGATGCTGAACAATTATCCGATCGAGAATCCGAGATTGATGATTTACTAAAAAATCTTCAGAAGATACCGAGTAGTTTTTCCGATAAAGATGAAAATAAAAGCCCATGGCGAAATTATCTCCCAATCTAACCTAAGCCTCATTTCATTTGTGGAATAAACTCTGGTGATGCTTGCCAAAAACGAATAGGAATGACAGCGGCGCGATTTTGTCCTGCAATGGGTGCAAGACTTCTATACCCGCTCACCACAGGTAAAATCGTATGTGACATTAATGGCGGCGCAAGATAAAGCTTTTTTACTACGGGCGATGGAAGCATTTTTGACTGTGAATTTATTATCGCACAATTTAAAGCATCAAAAATAAATCGCATATAAAAGCCCATCACCATTCCAGCTAATGTCCCTCCAAAGTTTTCCCAAATCATTGAGATTTGATTTAATACAGCAAGGAAATCTTCATTGACATCTTTATATTCTGAGGTGAGAGACTCGAAGAGATTTTTTTTTGCTTCCAATTCCGCGGTTTTTTCAAATGTTCCTGGACTTACCCCCCAAAAACTTGAAAAATTGGGATGTTTTTTAACGAATTCATATAACGAATCTGCAATATAGCTTATGAAATTACGCTGATTAATAAGATCATCTATTTTATTTTGAGTTTCATTTAACCCTGAATTTAATATTTCTAGTGCGCGAGATAATTCTGCTCTTACAATGTGCAAAGCCCCACGCCCGTGTGCTATAGAAGCAAGTCTGCGATGAGCGATGGAATGTTGATCCAATGCTCTATAATCATTTTCAGCGAGGGAAAGAGCCCCTTTTGATAAATATGCATCAGCACGATATCGTAGTGCATCATCTCGCAAATCTGAAGATTCTTTATTTTCAAGAAAATTTGTGCAGTCAATAATCAAAAAATCAAAGTTTCTTTCACTAAAATTAATAAACCATTTTTGTTGTTGAATGAACTGTAATACGGACTTTTTATGTTCTTTTTCAAAATAGATATTTTTTGAAAGTTCAAAATGTATCTTTTCAAGTCCGGCTTTTATTTTTTTTAGCCCTTCATCCGTATGATTCCCCACCATCAGCTTATGGCCCTCATTAACTAATAGTTGTCCATTATGAAGCCCAGCTTTAAATGACCAATAATTTGCATGGTTATAAATGGCTTTCCCTGATTGATAAATTAAACCAGCGGCACCTATAACTATGGCTACTTTACCAAATATCCCATATTCTAAGATGAATTTAGCAATATAATCACCTGCTGAAACGATAATATCTTTACCATAATATTTAGCAATACCTACTATTGAATAAGATATAGCCACACCACGAGAAATGTCCGCCATAACCCAAATAAATGGACTTTCATACATTGGAAGTCCATTGGCGCCATGTGCGCGAATTGCACAATAAAAACGATTAGAAAGAAAGTTATGCGTGTGCATTGATGATTCAAAAAAACTAAAATCACCTTCTTGTTCCAGTAGCATTTTTGCTAATCTATCACCGAAATCAAGGGCTTGTTGCACTTGTAAGCCTACGTCAGCCACATCTGCAACTCTATTAAATACATAGTTAAATTGAGAATCATTATCTGGGCGAAATTGTGATCTCAGCGCACTAATACAATGCGCAATAAGAGGAATAATAAATTTAGGATCTGTAAATTTTTCATAAAGTATTTTATTAAGATCAAACTCTTCTTCTCCATTCAATTGTTGAAA
>CAZPAA010000224.1:0-3588 GCA_964584425.1 uncultured Gammaproteobacteria bacterium
TTTTGATAACGGAACCCTTATTTATTCGGTGCGGCCGAACTGCCTGCTAATATGCCACCATCCAGCACCAATTCTGCACCCGTAGTATATTTGGCCTCATCGCTTGCTAAGTACAATACTGCATAAGCAACATCAATGGGCTCACCCATATGCCCGAGTGGGATCCCCGCTGCCATTTTGGCTAAGGATTGCGCTCGTGCGGTTTCATCTTCACCCAAGAGAGGATCCCAGAGCGTGGTTAAAATCGGACCGGGGTGAAAAGAATGACCGCGAAGCTGATAGCCTTGCTGCGCGCAATAAACTGGTAGCGATTGGGTATGATTACGAATTGCGGCTTTACTTGCGGCATAGGCGCAGGTTCCGGGCACTCCGACAATGCCTGATCGCGAAGACATGTTCACAATCGAACCACCCTGCTGTTTCATCAGTCCAATTGCTGTTTTACAGCCTAAAAATACGCTATCTAAATTAATTGCAAAAATTTTATGCCAATCACTTAATGAAAGATTCTCTGGATCTTGCTTGCCCCACTGCCCCCCTAAACCGATAACACCCGCATTATTAAACAAAATATCAATGCGCTGATATTTTGCACGGATCTGCTCTGCTAATGCCAACCACTCTTTTTCACTACTCACATCTAAATGATAATAAACAGCACGCGACGGCCCAATACTATGGGCTACTTGCTGCCCTTCTTCATCTAAAATATCAGTCAAGATAACAAACGCACCTTCATCTGCAAGCAACTGTGCAGTGCTTCTACCGATACCCTTCGCAGCACCTGTGACTAACGCGATTTTACCTTTCACTCGATCCATAGTGCCTCCCAAAAATGTCTTCTAAGCATAGCATATTGTGCTAAACTGTACTTATGCGGAAGCACAGTTTTTTCCATTGTTGTACTTTTAAATAAGGCTAATATATTAAAGTGTTAAAAATCAATGAGTTAATATCAACTCTGCATCAAGAATTCTTGCGTAACTTAACGCAACTTGGTCTAAGGGTACCCCGAGAAGTTGACTTCCCCAAGGTGGAGGGAAAAATCAAAGTCGCTATCGGCATGCGCCGTAGCGGAAAAACCTCGCTTATGCAGCATAAAATCCATAGCTTAATAACCCAAGGCGTTTCACCTAAACAAATCCTATACATTAACTTTGAAGATGAACGCCTTCCACATTTAGACGCACAAAGCTTGGGTGAACTGTTAGATGCGTTTTACACGCTCTACCCAGAAAATCATCATTTACTTTGTTATTTATTTTTAGATGAAATCCAAAATACTGAAGATTGGCCACGCACTATTCGCCGAATTTTTGATTCAAAGAAAGTACAGATTTATTTAACCGGATCCAGTGCCAAATTATTAAGTAAAGAAATTGCAACCTCACTGCGTGGTCGATCGATCGCCATCGAAGTTTTCCCATTTAGTTTTAATGAATTTCTATTATCGCAACAGTTTACGCCTTCAAGCGCTGTGATGAGCAGAGAAACATGGGATCAAAAATATCAATATCTATTGAAATTTCTTGACCATGGCGGCTTTCCAGAAGTTATCACACTTGAAACTCCCGATCGCGTTAGAATTTTGCAAGATTATGTAGATGTAGTTATTTTTAGAGACATTGTCGAGCGATATGGTATTACCAATATTGTCTTAATTAAGTATTTAATTAAAATCCTTCTCAATTATTCTGGCCGCGGATTTTCTGTGACTAAATTTTATAATGATCTTAAAAGCCAAGGTTTTAGTGCTGGCCGTGCAACAGTATATGAATATTTAAGCTACCTTGAAGATGCCTATCTTATTTTTACCGTTCCACTTTATTCTGAATCCGTACGCAAAAGTCAAACGAATCTTAAAAAAATTTATACGGTGGATACAGGATTGATCCAAGCCTGCACCTTAAGCTTTTCAAAGAATTGGGGCAGATTGTTTGAAAATTTAATTTATTTGGATTTACGCAGAAGGGGCGATGAAATTTATTATTATTTAACCACGGATGGACGTTATGAAATTGACTTTTTCACTCGCTCGTTAGATGGCACATTACATTTATATCAAGTTTGTTGGGATGACACCGATGAAGTTTACCAAAGAGAAATGCGTGCTTTAACTATCGCTGAGAAAGAATTAA
The DNA here is from genome assembly GCA_964584425.1 of uncultured Gammaproteobacteria bacterium. Taxonomy (GTDB): domain Bacteria; phylum Pseudomonadota; class Gammaproteobacteria; order JABCZS01; family JABCZS01; genus JABCZS01. The sequence continues at coordinate 2,139 of CAZPAA010000224.1, forward strand.
AAGTTCAGGGTAAACTCGTCACACTAAAGTCTTATTTACAAGAAGGTCTTGTATAAATTCTTCAAAATCTCAAACCGCCATCCCCATCACCGTGACAGGATGACCCCAATATTTGTCGATACCTATAACTTGCCATCCTAATCTTGCATAATAGTGATGAATGGTTTTATCAAACGCAAATAAATATAATTTTTTATAGCCAAATTTTTTAGCTTGATTTTTGACTGCATCGATAAGCGTTATTGCGATTTTTTTTTGACGATAGTGAGGATCGACAACGAGACTTCCGAGCCACGGGGAAAGTTCCGGCTCTAGGTTTAAGCCATCATTTTCACGCAGTGATGCCATACCTACGGGTTTCCCGTCATACAACGCAACGAACGTCATGGGCATTTTGTCATGATTTAAATGTTGCTTGAAATACTGCGTCACTCTTTCAACCGTGGCATCCTTACTCCAATGCGAAGTAATTTCATTGAAGCATAATGCGGCAAGATATTCGATATGCTCTTGGCATTGCGTGAGTAATTTTATTTCGATGTTGTGCATTTTTTTGTACTAGGTATTTAAAAAATATAAATCATGGCAAAAATTGTTCACGTACGATTTTACTAAACGCTAAGGCCGCCGACCAATCGCTGCCTTGTGGTTCAATAAAATCTCCCAGGGTGACGGTGATTTTACCGCGTCTTAATGTCCAGCAATCTGCGGGTAAAATTTCACGCGTGCCTGCAATATGAATTGGCATAAGCGGCAAATGATGCGTAGTTGCAATCACAAATGCACCCATGTGAAATGGCAATAATTCCGGTGCACGTTGAATGGTTCCTTCAGGGAAAAACACCAAAGCCGCATCAGCCTTTATTGCATCTGAAATTTTTTGCAAATCCGCTGCGCTTTTTGCAATATCAAAGCGCTCGACAAAAATAGTACCCAGGCGCTTTAAAAAAAATCGTGCGATAAAATGTGCGGTTAATTCTTGCTTTGCAACAAAGGTTAATGCTTCTGGCATCACTGCAAATAAGATTAAACTGTCTAAGTAGCTTGCGTGATTTGCAACAATCACGCAGGGTGATTTCAAGGGTCTGCGTGATTTAACTTCTACGGGGATGCCCCAAAGCCAAAGTAAAATATTTGCAATTCTACGCACAGCAAAAAATCGCCCTGTCTTGGGTAAGATCAATGCAGCAAACCATGCGCATAATCCTAAAACAAAAAAACAACCATAGGAATAAATGTTATAGAGCATTTTTTGAATTTTTTTAACCAAACGTTTGCCTAATGATGGCAATGCCTGCACAGATAAACGCACCAATTGCCACCACACATACCGCTCACCTTTTCTAAGTGCGCTTTTTTGATCTAAATCTTTAATCGCAGTGCGCCTCATTTTCCCCCGTGAAGTTTTACGTAATGTACCAGGTGGAACTACACAAATCGTATCAGGATA
>CAZPAA010000225.1:0-3553 GCA_964584425.1 uncultured Gammaproteobacteria bacterium
ATTCGATAAAGCCATGCTAGAAGATTTAATTGCGGCCGCAGTCAATGATGCCGTACGTAAAATTGAAAAAGCTTCCCGTGACAAAATGACGGGCCTCATGAGCGGCTTGAACCTACCTCCTGAAATGATGCCATTTGGTGAAGGTGGCCAAGGCGGACAAGGCACAGCTCAATAATAATGAGTCTTAGCCCGCTGATTCAACAGTTGATCTTAGCCTTACGCTGCTTACCCGGTGTAGGGCCAAAATCAGCGCAGCGTATGGCTTTTTATTTGTTAGAACGTGATCAAAACGGTGGGCGCAATCTGAGTCAAATTTTATCGCTGGCACTGGATAAAGTAGGGTACTGCGATTCTTGTCGCATGCTAAGCGAAGTGAGCCAGTGTGTGATTTGCAGTAATTCCAAACGAGACACAAGCCAGTTGTGTGTGGTTGAATCCCCCGCCGATGTCATCGCGATTGAGCAATCAGGCCAATACCGCGGTTTTTATTTTGTATTAAAAGGTCATTTATCTCCTCTTGATGGCATAGGCCCAGATGATATAGGCCTTGATTTATTACAATCTCGCCTCCAAATAGGTTCGATTAAAGAAGTGATTTTGGCCACCAGTACCACGGTTGAAGGCAGTGCCACGGCGCATTATATTGCGCAATTGCTAAAACCCACCGGCATTGTGGTCAGTCGCATCGCGCATGGCGTACCTGTAGGTGGCGAATTAGAATATGTCGATGGACATACCCTGATTCAAGCGCTTAATGGGCGCACAGTAGTTACATAGGAGTATAAAATGGTAGTCGCAGCACAAAAACAAACGTTAAATTTTCAAGCAGAAGTAAAACAAGTTCTGCAATTAATGATTCATTCTTTATATAGTAATAAAGAAATATTTTTACGTGAACTCATTTCAAATTCATCCGATGCGCTAGATAAATTACGCTTTGGCGCGCTAGAAGATGCAAAGCTTGCACAAAAAAATCAAGACCTAAAAATCCTTGTTGATTTCGATAAAGAAAGTAGAACCATTACGGTATCAGACAACGGTATTGGTATGACCCGCGATGAAGTGATGGAAAACCTAGGCACCATCGCAAAATCAGGCACGCGCGAATTTTTAAAAAATCTCACCGGCGATCAAGTAAAAGACTCAAAACTGATTGGTCAATTTGGCGTTGGTTTTTATTCTACATTTATTGTTGCCGATAAGGTCAGCGTGTTGACAAGACATGCCGGCGGTGATGAAGCAATCTTGTGGGAATCCGACGGTCAAGGTGAATACACATTAGAAGATGCACAAAAGCCTGAACATGGCACGCAAGTCACGCTGCATTTAAAAGAAGGCGAAGATGATTTTTTAAATGAACATCGCTTGCAAACGATTGTCACCAAATATTCCGATCATATTTCTTTCCCCGTATTGATGCGTAAGGAAGAGGGCAGCGAATTTGAGTCCGTAAACAAAGCAACTGCATTATGGACTTGCAACAAAGCAGACATCAGCATGGATGAATACAATGAATTCTACAAACACATCGCCCATGATTTTGCCGATCCCTTAGCCTACACGCATCAAAAAGTCGAGGGAAGCATAGAATATACGCATTTATTATATATTCCATCCCAAGCACCCTTTGATTTATTTCATCGCGATTATCGCCGCGGGATTAAACTTTATGTACAACGCGTATTCATCATGGATGAGGCTGAACATTTCATGCCGCATTATTTGCGTTTCGTACGGGGTGTAATCGATTCAAGCGATCTCCCGCTCAACGTTTCGCGTGAAATTTTACAAAACAACAAAACGGTAGAAACCATCCGCAAAGGCTGCGTTAGAAAAATCCTAAATTTACTCGAAGATTTAGCAAAAAATAATCCGGATAAATACCAAACATTCTGGAATGCATTTGGTGAAGTATTAAAAGAAGGCGTTGCCGAAGATTACACCAACCAACAACAAATCGCACAACTCCTGCGTTTTGCAACCACCTATGATGTTAATGCAGGCCAAACCGTATCACTCGATGATTATTTAGCACGCATGCCTTCCGAGCAAAAATATATTTATTATGTCACTGCAGACTCCATTCAAGCAGCAAAAAGCAGCCCGCATTTGGAAATCTTTAGAAAGAAAAACATCGAAGTTCTTTTACTCCATCATCGCGTCGATGAATGGCTGACTTCACATTTAAGCCAATACCAAGGCAAAGTGCTACAATCCATCACGAAAGGTGAACTCGATTTAGGCGACTTAGAAAACGATGAAGCCAAAAAAGTCCAAGAAGAAGTAGACAAATCCTTCAGCGACTTAGTCGCAAAATTCAAAGAAGTACTAGGCGAGAATATTAAAGAAGTCCGCATTACGCATCGCTTAACTGAATCTCCCGCATGCGTAGTCAGTGATGCCCACGATATGGGCAGACAAATGCAAAAAATTCTAGAAGCCGCCGGCCACGCGCCACCTCAATCAAAACCCATTTTAGAACTAAACCCCTATCACCCGATAGTAGAAAAATTGCATCAAGATTTAAATCAGCCAAACACAGCGGATTGGGCGCGTCTATTATTAGACCAAGCGATATTAGCAGAAGGCGGCCAATTAACCGACCCAGCCGCATTTGTGAAGCGGTTGAATCAATTACTAGTAGGATAATTTAAAAATCCCCCTTTGAAAAAGGGGGTGCCCGCTTCGGGCGGGGGATTTTGAGATGCTTGATTATACACAAAGATCTTAAATCCCCCCTACCTCCCTTTTCCAAAGGGGGATCAAAAAAAAAGATAGGGATATTAAAATCATGAACAAAATCTGGCTACAAAGCTACCCAAAAAACATTCCCTCAACTGTAGATATCCCCGAAAATATCACCCTAATCGATCTTTTCACCACCGCCTGCAAAAATTTTCCAAAGCGCACCGCCTACAGCTCATTCAACAATAATTTATCCTATGAACAACTAGAAACAAAAGCAAACCAAGCTGCTTGCTTTTTCCAACAAAAATTAAATTTAAGCAAAGGCAATCGCATCGCAATCATGCTGCCCAATATCCTCCAATTTCCGATCATATTTTTCGCAGCCCTCAAAGCGGGCTTAACCATCGTCCCAGTCAATCCCATGTACACCCCAAGAGAACTAAAACTACAACTAAAAGACGCCCAAATATCCGCCATGGTGGTTTTATCTCAAATGGCAGAAAAATTAGAAACCGTACTCCCCGAAGTCCCCATTCAACATGTGATTGTCACCGATTTCGGCGACAGTTTAACGCCCATCCAAAATATATTTTTTAAATTTTATTTCAAATATATAAAACGATACCCCAGCTGCAAACTAAAAAATGCAATCCAATTTAAAGCGCTTTTCCAAACAAAATTAACCCTAAAACCTGTCACCATCAACACCGATGACTTAGCATTAATCCAATACACCGGTGGCACCACAGGCGTACCCCGCGGCGTGATGTTATCGCATCGTAATGTTGCAGCGAATGTTTTACAAACTAAGGTCTGGGTAGAAGATTTTTTAAACACCGCCCCAGCAAAATATGCTTTGGCACCA
>CAZPAA010000226.1:0-3549 GCA_964584425.1 uncultured Gammaproteobacteria bacterium
GAGACAGGGATTCGAACCCTGGGAAGTAGAGTATACTTCAACGGTTTTCAAGACCAACGTTTGCAAATATAGCACTATATAAATCAATAGCTTACCGCTCTCCTCTCCACCTCAAAGCGGTCTAAAAGCGTGACAATGCGCCACAAAGGGCAACATGTTGTTACAATTTCGTGACAGTGTTTTTTAATACCATTCTGGCATCACCAATGGTATTATGAATCTTTTTAGTCCTTCAGGCAGACTTGCTCCAGCACATGACTAAAAATGTTAAGAGAACTCTGATAACGTTTATAGTATGCAACAAGCCTGCTGGTTCACAGTCGGTTGCATTTGTGAATTACTTGCTGGTTTTGCAGATCTCCATGAGTTTGTTTTCAGGAGAGATGGCCATGACAGCAATCAGATCAGGAAAAGGCAGTTCTTCCATCAATCCATAAATATGTGCGGCGCCCACCAGAAGAAGAGCATCATCATGATGGCCTTTAGTAATCACATTATGCATGACTTGGTTTCTATACTTGATACCTTCAGGACTTCTTTCATCAAATTTACTGGTGCTGCTTTTTAAATATTCATAATTATCAAAGTTAGGCCCTGTTTTTTTTTCGCCCCAATGTCCTAGATCAACGGGGATATGTTTCATTTGAAGTCGTTGACATTGTTGGTGCACAATCACCCCGCAGCTCCATTCGCTGCTTTCGTTTCCCCTATTTGTGGGGATCCACCCATTTTTATTCAAACAATCCACAATATATTTATTATGTTCGGTAAGTACGGTGTTGATGCCATAGGCTTTGGCAATATTCATCAGCATCAATTCAATAACCAAGGAAGGTATACCACTATGACTCTCGCCTATCATGACAATAAACTGTTTCCCTTGTTTTTTAGCGTCTATATATCGCTTATGAAATTGTTCGGCCAGTTCTTGGTAAAGACTCTTAAATATATCATTGATCTTCGGTTCAAGATTTAATGCTGAAAATGTTTTTGTTGTGAGAATATCACAAGATTTTATAATTTTTTCGCTTCTTGAATATGCAAAATTTTCATTAATGCATATTTGTAGAGGGAGTTTTCCACGCTGTCTCATTTCTTGAATTTTATCCTCATGAGCCATATTGCTAATTTTGGACATATTTTCAGGATCTTGGTTATTGTTTTTTGATTTTTCAGGGACATAAAGAACAGGATTTGCGCCCGCCTCAAGTAATGCCAAAATAAGTGCATCATTGCCTTTGGCGGCAGCGGCTTGAAGGGTGCTTTTTTGATTACTTTCTAAAATATAGTTTGCGTTCGCGCCGGCTTTCAATAGCATCTTATATTGTCGAATGTTGTCTTCATACAAACTATCTTGTTGTGCAATGCCGTATAACGCCTCATCAAGATAAGATTGAGCTTCAATATTATTTGCAACATAAGCTTTTAGCGCATCTAAATTTTCGTCAGATTTCAAAAAATCTTCAATTATTTCATATGGTTGCATCATAACATACTTTAGCGACAATAAATTAGATGGTATCAAACTAACTTTATAAAAGCAAGTTATTGCTAGGCTCTTAATAAAAAAATACCACTTTTTTTTATTAAGAATTTGCTTAATTAAAAATTTTAATTTACACTTTACACTAATAAACAAAAAGCCAATTTACTTTATTAAGGCCCAAAATGACTGCTCATGAAGATCGTGTAGGAAAGTCTGTTAAATGCACCACGGCAGGCGAGGTTTACTATACCTATGAACCTAAGCCATTGCCGCCCATACCCGCAATTGAAATGGATAAAATTTATCCCTTGCTTGATAAAGCAAATGTTGCTTTAGGGCGCTTAGACGGGTTAAGTGTTATTTTGCCAGACCCTTCCCTATTTTTATACATGTATGTTAGAAAAGAAGCGGTATTATCATCCCAAATTGAAGGGACCCAGTCTTCACTTTCTGACTTATTGTTATATGAGAACCATGAAACGCCTGGAGTGCCTAACCAAGATGTTGTAGAAGTCTCAAATTACGTTGCGGCACTTAAACATGGTTTAAAGCGAATACAAAATGATCTTCCTTTATCACTACGTTTAATACGTGAAATGCATGATATTTTATTAAAAGGTGGACGTGGAAGCTCCAAACAGCCCGGTGAATTTCGACGCTCTCAAAATTGGATTGGAGGCTCAAGACCTGGTAATGCTAAATTTGTTCCACCTTCGCCAGAAACGTTAATGGATTCATTAGGTGCGCTAGAGAAATTTTTACATGATGAAACTATTGGTTTACCCACTTTAGTTAAAGCTGCATTAGCCCATCATCAGTTTGAAACTATCCATCCCTTTCTTGATGGTAATGGACGTTTAGGGCGTTTATTAATTACTTTTATTTTATGTTCAGAAGGAATTATGCGCGAACCATTGCTTTATCTTAGTTTGTATTTTAAGACGCACAGGCAAGAATATTATGATCTTTTGCAATTAGTGCGAGAAACAGGTGATTGGGAAGAGTGGCTTCATTTTTTTCTCAAAGGTGTCATTGATACTGCTAATCAAGCTGTAGAAAGTGCACAAATGATTTTAAAAATATTTGAAGAAGATCGAAAAAAAATAGAAGCTCTGGAAAAGTCTGTGACTTCTGCATTCGTTATCCATCATTACTTACAAAAGCATATCATCACTGATGCTAAAAAAATTGTGACTTTATGCAAAATCTCTCTCCCAACAGTGAATAAAGTGTTGCGAAATTTGGTTGAGTTAGGAATCGTTAGGGAGGCAACAGGTAATTTGCGCAATAAGGTATATGTTTATCAAAAATATTTAGATATCTTAAGTGAAGGCGCAGAGCCTATTACAGATAAAATATAACTCTTTAAAACTATAAGGTGTTTATGACTCAAAAATCAAAATTAAATGGCATACATCGATTGTTAAATCATGCACGCAAAAAGATAGATGAAATTGAAATGGATCTAATGCGGCGCAATAGCACACAGTATAAAATTATTATAGAGCGCGATCCAGATGGCAACAAACTTTATAAGATAAAGCCTGCATTTGACAACATACGTGGAATTGACCTTGAAATGCACGCAATGGAAGCAGTGAATGCGCTTAGATCTTCTCTTGATCATATCGTGTTTGCATTAAGCGAAAAATCCTCTTTAATAAAACAACAAATTAAACACATCTGTTTTCCTATTTCTAAAGACGCAGCCGATTGGAAAACGGCAACGATACAAGCATGCGCTCACGTAGACGATATATATATTAAAATTTTTGAGGCAGCTAAACCATACAAAGATGGAAATGATATTCTATGGACCCTGCATAATTATTGGAATTTTAATAAGCATAGAAATATCGTATCCACTTCCATTACTGGTTTACATCAAGTTCAAGGCATACTAAGAGGTGGGACAACAATGCATTCTCCTCTTTGGGACTATGAAAAAGAAGAAATGATCTGGGCCACATGCAGTCCTACTAAAACTGGAGAATAACATTTATGGAAAATAAAAATTAAAGCAGATCTATAAAGGCTCACGACAGTTTAGAGTAGACGGTTGG
>CAZPAA010000227.1:0-3549 GCA_964584425.1 uncultured Gammaproteobacteria bacterium
TACTGCATTTTGTAAATCTTTAACCGAGGCCATATCTTGGTGATTGACTTCTGTAATGATATCACCGCTACGCAAACCTGCACGCCATGCGCTGCTGCCATAATTGACTTGTAATAATTTTAAGCCGGAAACTTCACCGTGGATGGGCACAATTTCATGGAAAGGTGCGACTTCCATCCCCGCAAAGTGGGCATCGATGCGTGAGAGAAACGTGCTATGCGTGCGCGGGTCGCTCATTTTAAATTTAATCGTTTGCAGCTTGCCTAGACGCTCAATACCCAGGGTAATTTCTGAATCAATCGGGATTAAACCAATTTGGTTGCGTAATTCTGAAGCGTTATTGACGGGTTTACCGTTGATGGTTAATACCACATCGCCAATTTGGAGTCCGGTGGATTGCGCGGGCGATTCTACAACAATTTGTGAAATAATCGCGCCCTGGGTTTTTGAGGTGTGAAAGGCTTTGGCTAAATCAGGCGTGAGTGATTGCGCGACAACACCTAATAACCCGCGTCGAACTTCACCAAATTGAATGAGCTGCTGCATGATATTGCGCGCCATATTAATCGGGATTGCAAAGCCAATGCCGACGCTGCCGCCTGCATTCGATAAAATCGCGGTATTAATACCGATAAGTTCACCACGGGTATTGATCAGTGCGCCGCCAGAATTCCCCATATTGATCGCAGCATCGGTTTGAATAAAATCCTCATAACCTTCAATCCCTAAATCGGTGCGCCCGAGTGCACTGATAATGCCGGAGGAGACGCTTTGGCTTAAGCCAAATGGGTTACCAATCGCCAGCACAAAATCCCCGACCTGCAGCTTGTCTGAATCGCCTAGCGCGATGCTTTGTAATTTTTCTGCTTGGATTTGCACGACAGCGACATCGGATTCAGGATCACCACCAATAAATTTGGCGGGTAAATTGCGCCCATCGCTTAAGGTGATCATGACTTCTTCCGCGCCTTGGACGACGTGGAAATTGGTTAAGATATAGCCTTTTTCATTATCGACAATCACGCCAGAGGCTAAATTGGTAGAACGTCGCGCTTCAGAAGGGACGGGCTGCGTATTCGGGCGTCCTTGTTCAAGTACCGGCTCTGCATTAATACGCACCGTCGCAATATTCACCACGCTCGGCATGGCTTTTTCAAGCACTGGCGCAACAGTATCCGTGGGCCATGAAGCGTGGGCCTTGAATAAAAATAAACTAGAGGTCATTAAAATTAATAAGATACGGTTCATGTTTTATCCTCTTGAAATCCCCCTTCTCAATCGAGGGTTGTTGCATAAATCGGGGTATGCTAGATAGTCCCCCTTTGGAAAAGGGGAGTAGGGGGGATTTTAAGATCTTTGGTATAAACAGACATCTCAATTCCCCCGCCCGAAGCGGGCACCCCCTTTTTCAAAGGGGGATTAGTTACGCGAGTATACCACATTCATTCATCGCTTCCGTTACTTGTCGCTTTAAAACACCTAATTGTCCATGGAAAAAATGCTCAGCTTCGGGCAGGCGCAAAAGCGTAATATTTTCTGCGCGTTTTGCTACAAATTGATAAACAGTATGAGGGGGAACAACGGTATCTTTTTCGCCTTGTACCATAATCCAAGGACAATTGATGGGAGGGATTGCAATGGCGTTCATCTTTTCGACGGGAGGCGCAATGGTGATTAAACCTATGGGATTTGCTTGCGCTGCCGCTTGCATTGCAATGCAGCCGCCAAAAGAAAAACCAGCGAGGAGTAGGGCATTGTTGGGTTGATGTTGTTTAACCCAGTCAATCACCGCCAAGCAATCTTGTAATTCACCCGCGCCTTCGCCATAAGTACCCGCACTTTGACCCACACCGCGAAAATTAAAGCGAATACTGCTCATGCCCAAATCGCGACATATTTGCATCAAGGTCGTCACCACTTTATTATTCATCGTGCCAGAAAATTGCGGATGGGGATGGCAGATCACCGCAGTTATATTAAGCGCGGGAACAGCGGGATCACTTTGTGTTATTAAGCATTCGAGTGGGCCACTTGGGCCATCAATGAACGAGACTGAAGATTGCATCGATTTCAACCATGGCATTTAATGGAAGTGAGCATGCACCCACTGCAACACGTGTGTGACGCGCATTTTCACCCATGACTTTTGTAATCAGTTCAGAAGCGCCATTCATCACTTTAGCGTGGTCATAAAAATCTGCACCACATTGTACAAAACCATTTAAGCGCACACAGCCTTGAATGCGATTCCAATCACCTGCAACTGCTGCTTTTAATTGGGCTAATAAATTCAGTGCGCATAATTGCGCAGCTTGTTGTGCGGTAGGAATTTGTTCCACAGTGACTTTGCCAGTAAAGGCGAGGGACCCGTTTTGCATCGGTAATTGCCCAGCAATAAACACTAAATTATTAATGATGGTATAGGGCACATAAAGTGCAACCGGCGCTGCGGGCGTCGGAAGGGTAAACCCTAAATCTTGTAATTGTGTTTCAATATTTTTCATCCGAACACAATATCATAAACTTCATCGAAATGCTCAACAAAATGGATTTTTAATCCTTCTTTGATATGGCGAGGAAGTTCAGTATATTCACCTTTCACCGCTAAAGGTAGAATAATCTCAAACACATTCACGCGACGTGCAGCGATAATTTTTTCTTTAATACCGCCAACGGCTAATACTTGGCCGGTTAAGGTCAGCTCACCCGTCATCGCGATAGGACGATTTATTTTTTGCTGTTTTGCGAGTGATAATAAAGCGGTTGCGAGCGTTATTCCTGCACTCGGGCCATCTTTAGGAATAGCGCCTTCAGGAATATGCATATGCACCATTGAATTTTCAAACGCATTTTTATTCGCGCCATATTTTTCTAAATTGCTGCTCACATAGGTATAAGCAATTTCCGCAGATTCGCGCATTACATCGCCGAGTTGTCCGGTGTGTTTAAAACCGGGTTGCTTAGTTTTACGCGAAGTCACTTCAATATTCAGCGTTACGCCGCCTAGAGGCGTCCACGCGAGACCCAGCGCAATGCCAATACCTACTTGTGGTTTTTCTTTTAGGAATAAAGGTTGACCCAAATAGGAGATTAAATCACGTACGCCGATCGAAACTTTTTGTGCTTTACCGCTGACGATTTTGACCGCGGCTTTACGCGTGATTCGGCTTAAGCATTTTTCTAGGTTACGTACGCCTGATTCACGTGCGTAAGATTCAATCACACCACGAATCGCAGCTTCGGTGATTTTAATTTGATTGCGAGATAGGCCGCTTTTTTTCACTTGTCTTGGCCAGAGGTGTTTTTTCGCAATTTCTACTTTTTCGGAGGTGATGTAGCCGGATAAATGCATGACTTCCATCCGATCCAATAAGGGTTGTGGAATCGTATCGGTTTGGTTTGCAGTGCAAATAAATAAAATTTTGGATAAATCAAAACGCATATCTAAATAATGATCAAGAAAATCTTTATTTTGCTCGGGATCTAGCACTTCCAGTAGGGCAGATGCAGGGTCGCCTTGATAGGATGCGCCAATTTTATCAATTTCAT
>CAZPAA010000228.1:0-3473 GCA_964584425.1 uncultured Gammaproteobacteria bacterium
AAATCGAATTGACCTTTTTGTAATTTTTTCGCGGTTTTTGCGGCTTGTTTCTCATCGATTTTGCGTTTGGCTTCTTCAACTAAACTCAGCACATCGCCCATGCCTAAAATACGTGAAGCCATTCTGTCGGGATAAAATGCTTCAAGCGCATCGATTTTTTCCCCAATACCCAAAAATTTAATCGGCTTACCGGTGATTTGGCGAATCGATAAGGCCGCGCCACCTCTGGCATCACCGTCGATTTTGGTTAAAATCACCCCGGTCAAAGGGAGTGCATCATTAAACGCTTTTGCGGTATTGGCAGCATCTTGCCCGGTCATGCTGTCGACTACAAATAAAGTTTCAGTCGGCTTAATCGCAGCATGCAACGCTTTAATTTCTCCCATCATGTCTTCATCAACGTGTAAGCGTCCCGCGGTATCAACCAACAGTACATCGCAACCTTGGCGCCCGGCTGCGGTGATTGCGTTGCGTGCGATATCAACGGGTTTATCACGACTTTCACTCGGGAAAAATGGTGTTTGCAGCTGATGCGCCAGCGTTTCCAATTGCTTAATCGCTGCAGGCCGATATATATCGCAGCTGGTCACCATCACTTTTTTCTTTTCTTGATCAATTAAATAACGTGCAAGTTTTGCAACGCTTGTTGTTTTACCCGAACCTTGTAAACCCGCCATTAAAATCACCACAGGAGGCTGGGCTTTTAAATCAAGCTGGGTATTCACATCGCCCATTATATGGGTAAGCTCATCATTCACAATTTTGATAAACGCTTGTCCAGGCTGGAGCGAAGTTTCAACCTCTGTGCCAATGGCGCGCGTTTTTATCGTTTCCAAAAAATCTTTAACGACGGGCAGGGCGACATCTGCTTCTAGCAGCGCCATGCGCACATTGCGTAGGGCATCTTGAATATTCTCGTCGGTTAAGCGGCCTTTGCCTGTTAATTGTTGAAAGGTTTGCTGTAAACGGGTGCTGAGATTTTCGAACATGGTTTATTTGGCCTCGGGGTTGGTAAATTGGTGATCATGATGACATTGTGGGTATTAAATGGCAATCGTCTATTAGGGGTTGGGGGGCATTTTGTCCTCATGGCTATCGCAAAATCGGCCAAAATGCCCCCCCAATCCCTAATAGACGATGATTTTATCCGGATATTATGTTAGGATGATGACGAAAAAAATGGAGATTGAATATGCCTCATACCGCCCTGATGCAGCTTATTGTCAGAGGTAGTGTTATTCCTGAAAATCAGTGGAATGAGTTGACAGCTCAGGAGCTCAATCAACAAGATTCATATGGCCAAACAGTTTTGATGAAACTGTTTATTTACCCAAGTCCAGATAATTATGCGCTCGCGTGTCGACTCATCAGTCGCGGGGCGGATATATTCTTGGTGGATGGAGCCGATAAATCGGCGATGCATTATTTTTACTTAAATCGTGATACATATGTTCCTGCAAATTATCAGATACCCAATGCAATGTTAGAACATCCACAAGCCTTGTCTCGCTTCGCATTTTATTTTCCCTATGTGGAATCATCTCCACAAAGCGCGGCAGAAGAAGCGCTGTTAAAATATTTTTTATTAATCGGCGGTTTTAAACTGATTAGAGATACGAAGGATATCATTCGAAATCACGAAGAACCGACTGTGTTGATGAATGCAGCGGTGAGTGGCGCGCCAGTTCCTTTTTTCCAGCGTTATTTTTCATCTGAAAACATCAATCAACAAAATGAAGACGGTGCTGGCGCGCTGATGCTTGCTTTTGCGCATGAACATTTTGATTTAGCTTATTATTTATTATCCCGCGGCGCAAAAACAAATATGATTGATCATCAAGGCTGCACGACTTTTGATTATTTTATTCGACATGGTTTGAATAGTCAGCATCATTTAATTGCAGGGATTTTTAATTTTTTTAATCGACAACTCTCACAACAAATGACGCCGCCCAGAACATGCCAGGAATATTCTCGCCAAGCGCACCCCAGTTATAGACAGGCACGTGCTCGAGTAGGCGTAGAAAGTCAAGTGTTCCCCACTTCTTTTGGTGCGCTACATATGGATGATGCGATTTTGTTAAGTCTAGAAATGCGTCAAGATGCTGCGATTCGAGAGCTTGAAATTGACTCACGATATATGTATTTTTCAGAAGAGAATGAAAATTTTAGTCGTTCTCAAGTTTCCATCCGCGTACCGCTCAAAGGTCCACTGGAGTTAAGACATGTGCTCGAACATGTGCGTGGGTTCATGCTACGATACCAAAATGTGATTGATAATTATAATGGATTAAATTATTTTTTATCTGCTTATACTGATGAAGTATTAAATTTTAATTTCATGGGGCAAGCCAATCCTTCGCATACCTTAGTGCCATTGTTAAATGCCGGCGCGGTGCGTATTTATCGTTATACCCGACCTGCGAATTCTTTTATTGCGCTTGGGCCGGTTCAAAGATTTGGAACTGTCGAAATGAATGAGGCAAAATTAGATAAGATTAAAGCTGCATTAGGAGATAAAGAGATATTTTTTAAGGATTATTTGATCAGCATCAATAATATTGATGAATATATCAAGCAAAAATCTTGGGAAGATCCCATTGCATTAGTGATTATGACCGATCCGATTACATTGCCAACAAAAAAGCATATGAGTTTAAGTCAATTCAAAATTTATAATTTCAATAAAGATGTTTGGATGGATCCAACGACCAGTCTTCCTGTTCCTGCAGAATATAATCCTATTGCACAAAGAGATAAGAAATTATCCGATGAAATTGAGGCTTTTTTATCCCACTTAGAAAAAGAATTAGCGTTAAACCAAGAAAACCAGGCAATCGCTCAATTTAACTAGATTTTATTGAGTGTGCTAAATAAAATAACCACTTGCGTCCAAGCTAAATTTTTGCTAAAAAGTACTCTCAATTAGTAAAAAAAGGTACCCCCTCACTTTGCATGAACTTCCCCTGATAGTCTCTGTCATTATCCTAGTTTTTTTACTTATTTGTTCTGCGTTCTTTTCCGCCTCAGAAACGGCGATGATGACACTCAATCGCTATCGCCTGCGGCATTTAGCGAAATCGCATAAGAATAAAAGCGCCCAGCGGGCAGAGCGCCTCCTAAAACGCCCTGATCGCTTATTGGGGACCATTTTAATTGGTAATACGTTTAGTAATATTTTGGCTTCAGCCCTCGCGACGGTGATTGCAGTACAAGTCGTGGGCGATGTTGGGGTTTTAGTTTCCGCCATATTATTGACCCTCATCGTTTTGATGTTTGGCGAGATTATGCCTAAAACCGTGGCGGCGCATTTTCCTGAGCGCTTAGCTTTTGTCTTATGTTGGCCATTGGGCTGGATATTTGTGTTGCTTTATCCCTTGGTGCTATTAACCAACGCTTTAGTCAATTGCATTTTACATTTGTTTGTCATTGTTAAACCGGCATTAGATTCTGAACATTTTACGATAAAAGAA
>CAZPAA010000229.1:0-3423 GCA_964584425.1 uncultured Gammaproteobacteria bacterium
CCTTCTCCCCCCGGGAGAAGGTGCCCGAAGGGCGGATGAGGCGGATGAGGGGATAATTGCAAAACCACAGATGGCTTTCACTGATTCAATTTATTTTTCAACAAGTCATTCAACTGTTGCGGATTGGCTTTTCCTTGTGTGGCTTTCATCGCTTGCCCCACAAAGAATGCAAATAATTTTTCTTTACCGGCTTTATAATCTGCTAATTGTTGCGGATTATTTGCAATGATTTCATCGATGATTTTTTCAATGGCGCCACTATCGGTGACTTGTTTTAAGCCTTGGGTTTCGATGATGTGATCTGCGGAGCCTTTGCCTAACCACATTTCTGAAAATACTGTTTTTGCGATTTTACCAGAGATGGTATTGTCACGAATGCGGTTTAATAATTGGCCTAAATCTACTGCACTTATCGGCGAATCGGTAATCGCCAGATTTTCTTTATTGAGAGCGGCTAATAATTCACCCATGACCCAATTGGCGGAGAGTTTTGGATCAACTGCTGTTTGCGCCACTACTTCAAAGTAATCTGCAAGCTCTTTGCTGCTCGCTAACACATTCGCATCGTAGTTGCTTAAACCATAAGCTTGCATAAAGCGCTGAAGTTTTTCAGCGGGTAATTCTGGCATGCTGGCTTTAATGGTTTGAATCAATTCTTCCGTGACACAAACCGGCAATAAATCAGGATCGGGGAAATAACGGTAATCATTGGCTTCTTCTTTGCTGCGCATGGTGCGCGTGGTGTTCGTATCAGCATCATACAAACGCGTTTCTTGCGAAATGGCGCCGCCATTTTCCAACACTTCAATTTGGCGTGTGACTTCATACTCAATCGCTTTTTCGACAAACCGAAATGAATTAATATTTTTTAATTCAGTGCGCGTGCCGAGTTTAGTTTCACCCATGGGGCGTATGGATACGTTGGCATCGCAACGAAATGAGCCTTCTTGCATATTGCCATCACAAATACCTAAATAACGCACGAGCGTATGCAGCGTTTTTAAGTAAGCAACCGCTTCGCTACTGCTACGCATATCCGGCTCTGACACAATTTCTAGTAAGGGCGTACCTGCGCGATTTAAATCAACGCCCGTCATACCATAAAAATCTTCATGCAAGGATTTGCCTGCGTCTTCTTCAAGGTGCGCGCGGGTAATGCCGATGCGTTTAGTTTCGCCATTATCTAAAATGATATCCATATGCCCTTTGCCCACTACAGGGATTTCGTACTGACTGATTTGATACCCTTTCGGTAAATCTGGATAAAAATAATTTTTACGCGCGAAAATTGAGCGCTTCGCGATATGGGCATTGACCGCCAAGCCAAACTTAACCGCCATATTTAACGCTTGTTCATTTAATACTGGTAATACCCCGGGCATTCCTAAATCAATCGCACAGGCTTGCGTATTGGGCAGTGCACCATAAGCAGTGGAAGCGCCGGAAAATATTTTCGATTGCGTAGACAATTGGGCGTGAACTTCTAACCCGATAACGACTTCCCATTTCATATCATAAGGCCCTTATTTTATAGGTGTTTTTTTATGGTGATCGGTTGCCAACTGGAACTGATGCGCGATATTTAATAATTTGGCCTCGCATAAATGATTGCCAATCAGCTGCATGCCAATCGGTAATTTTCCGCTAAAGCCGCAGGGAATGTTGATCGCAGGTAAGCCTGCCATATTCACCGCAATCGTATAAATATCGGATAAATACATCTTCACCGGGTCATTGCATTTCTCCCCAGTTTTAAATGCAGGATCGGGCGTGGTCGGCGCTAAAATCACATCGACATTTTTAAATGCAGCTTGAAAATCATCACTTAATAAACGTCTGGCTTTTTGCGCTTTGATATAATAAGCATCGTAATAACCGGATGATAAAACATAAGTGCCGATCATAATGCGGCGTTTGACTTCGCTGCCAAACGCTTCACTGCGGGAACGTAAATATAAATCGAGTAAATTTTTTGGATTTTGTGCACGATAACCATAACGCACGCCATCATAACGCGCTAAATTGGAAGAACATTCAGCAGAAGCGATCACATAATAAGTTGGCACAGCGAGTTCATGATGCGCTAAATCGATGTCGACAATCACCGCGCCCAATTGTTCTAATTCAGATTTGGCTTTATCAATCGCTTGTTTAATATCAGGGTGTAAGCCTTGCCCAAAGAAACTAGGCACCATGCCGATTCTCACGCCTTTTAAGCTATCGTTTAAGCTCAACGTATAATCAGGCACCGGCACATCAAGACTGGTGGAATCGCGTGGATCGAAGCCAGCCATCGCATTCAATAACAGGGCTGCGTCCTGCGCAGTTTGGGTCATGGGCCCAGCTTGGTCTAGGCTCGATGCGAATGCAATCATGCCATAGCGTGAAATTCGCCCATAAGTGGGTTTTAAGCCGGTAATGCCACATAGTGCTGCCGGTTGACGAATAGAACCGCCCGTATCTGTACCCGTTGCCGCAGGTGTAATGCGCGCTGCAACTGCAGCAGCCGACCCACCGGATGATCCGCCTGGCACACGTTCTCTATCCCAAGGATTATGCACAGCGCCGTAAAAACTATTTTCATTAGATGAACCCATGGCAAATTCATCCATATTGGTTTTACCTAACATCACCATGCCAGCGGCGCTCATTTTCTCGACCAGGGTGGCATTATAAGGTGAGATAAAATTATCTAACATTTTTGATGCACAGCTGGTTTTAATGCCTTGCGTGCAAAAAATATCTTTATGCGCGAAGGGGAGGCCGGTGAGTGGGCCTGCTTGACCTTCTGCACGGCGCTGATCGGCTTTAGCAGCTTGTGCAAGCGCTTCATTCTCACATACAGTAATAAAACTATTTAAATCTTTCTGCGCAGCAATTTGTTTAAGAAAATATTGTGTCAATTCAACACTCGTGATTTCCTTTTTTAAGAGTTGTTGCTGTAAATCAGCGAGGGTATATTTGATCATTCAATCACCTGTGGTACTAAATACAATCCCATTTCAGTTTTGGGAGCGATGGCTTGCATGATGTCGCGCACGTTGCCTTCAGTAATTTCATCAGGACGCAGACGCGCTGTCGCATCTAGGGGGTGTGCCATGGGGACCACCTGATCCATTGGCGTTTTTTGAAGTATCGTGACCATATTAAAAATATTATCCAGTTGTGATGCATAAGCGCGCGCTTCATCATCACTGAGCGCAAGACGCGCAAGATTAGCGATTTTTTCGACTTCTTCTTTAGTTATTGACATCACTGTTTGCTCCGGGGCAGATAAAAACGTACACTACTATATAGTTTATCTTGCTCAATTGGCAAGACCTTATTATATTAATACAGAACTTACGAAAAACTCACCTGCGGGGGTGTTTTTTGGCGATTTTGCGACAGCCATGAGCAAAAAAACACCCCCGCAGGTGAGTT
>CAZPAA010000230.1:0-3358 GCA_964584425.1 uncultured Gammaproteobacteria bacterium
TTGAAGGCCATGAAAACGACTTATGAGTGATGCCTCTTCATCATTGGACAAATTTTCATCCGTTTTTAAACGATCAAGAATAACCTCCTCAGGTCGTCCTACTCTTTGCATCAGTATTTCACTGCCGCGCATTTTCTCATTTCCTAAAATATTGTTTTAGTGTATCTCAACAGCAATAACACGCATGACCGTAAAAAATACTTACAGATGAGTTCAAACCTGGATTTTTATATTTTCCATTTTATGCTAATCTAAAGGGCTCCATTTTCATATGGAGATGACAAAAAAATACAGGGCTCAAAATTTATAATCTGTGCTATAAATTCACTTATCAATAGGCCTTTTATGCTAGCATTTAATCAACATGAGTATTTAACCCTAGCCCAAGCGGATGAATTTTCTGTAAAATCAAATGGTTACTTTCTAGTTAAGGACTCACAATCTAGGTATGTTGCAGGAAATCCACAATCAAGAGAATTTACCCAATTACCTATAGATACGCTTATTGGTTTAACAGATTATGAAGTAAACTGGTTGCCAGGTGGGCACGATGCTGAATATTTCACCGGTATTGATAAACAAGTCATGCGTGAACAACGCCTTATGACTAATGAAAAAGAAATTGTATTAAAAACCAATTCTGCGGGAGGCATCATCACCACTGTCCTGATTGCCAGTAAACGACCCGTGCTGCATAATGGCAAATGTTTGGGCATTGCTTTAGAAGCATTTAATATCACGAATTCCTTTTTCCCTACATTACCACAAAGATCAGCGCCGAAAAAACCTGCAAATCCTATCGAAAATATTTTTTCTCCTCGCGAAATGGATTGTATTCATTTTTTATTATTTGGTTATTCCTATAAACATATTGCCAATAAGCTTGATTTATCGAGTAGAACCGTGGAAGGTTATATCGAAAGAATTAAAGTTAAACTCAACTGCCACAATAAGCAACGATTAATTGATAAACTACTTGAGATGGGATTTATCCGTGAATATCCGTAATCTTTGTTGTACTAACTGCCAATAGGTTTCTTTAAGTGATTTCGGTAAAAAACAAACATCGATCAACATACGCCATGTGGAGATTTGCTGTATCAGGTGCTGCAGAAATTTATTGACGACATTCTCATTAAGCCCAAGCTTCTCCATGGCAAAGTAATCAACAAAATCCTTTTTTGTTAAATTATTTTTTTTACCATGCAGTGGTAAAGCTATTTCTTCTTTTGGATGATGCAAAGCAATCGTGGTATTTAAAAAATCAAATGCGGGCGCTAATTCAATTTTATTATCACGTGTAATAAGTGAAAAATTTTTTAGATGCATGTCTTCATTACCGATAATATAATTAAATACAGTGCGCTCAAATAATTTTTTCTTTTCAAGTAACGGGAAGGTGCAATATTGATCAATAATAGGAATTAACCGTTCCATGGAAAAATTATATTTTGTATCACGTGTTTGCCCCGCTAATTGAGCAAAATCTTCCATGGGGATTTTGTTATGATGCCCTGCTCTATCAAATCGTTTAATAAAATAAACAAATTCATTGTCTATATTATAAATTAAACCATGTAAAGGCACTTCTATTCCTAAAGTTTTTGCCAAACGCATGCTGACATCTTCATTTTCTGGTAAATACTGATAAATATCACTTTGAGGTTTTAGAATATATTTACCATCTTGATTCACCAGTTCAAAACGCCCTTCTTTAATATTGAGCTTGGCGCTCACTTTATATTGCACACCTTGAATTGACATTTTTTCTGCACGTTTATACGCTTCTATGCGTAGCGCCTCACTACTTAAAGGTAGCGTATCTAATGATGTTAAGTGCGATGATAATAATTTTAATCCGCGCGTTGAATAACGCATGTTTTCCGGAATGACTTCATAAGTAATGGGGCAGCGATGTTCAGCCATGTGATTGTTCCTTCACACTGACCGCGCCGACTAAATCTTTGCCTACATGTAACAATTGCGCGAAATAATCATCCCGGTCTAATTTCCCTTCTTTTAATAAACCTTCAAGTAACGGTCCTTCTGGTAATAAACCATCAAAAAATGCAGGAAAAGTTTCAAACACATAAGGCTCTACGCGCACGGGTAATGTGAGCGATATGGGTAACCCTTTGTAATCAGGATGATAGGTTAAAGTATAACCCTGCGCATCTTTTATAAATATCGCTGCAGATTTATTTTGTACAAAAACTTCTGCAACGCGTTTAGATAAATTCATAAGACCTCGTTTAGTAACGGGCTATGCAATTCAATGCTAATGATTAAGGCGTATAAAATTTTCACGACGCCATCTAAGCGCACAGTGGCTTTCCCATGCTCAATATCAAACACAACTGTTTTGCCAACCCCAGCAAGCTCGGCTAATTGCGCTTGGCTTAAGCCCCCCTTTTTGCGGTGGTCATGAATGATACGTCCTAATTTTTGATTGAAGTTGTTTTTTTGCATAATGGCCCATTACTACCGTCTAAACAGTAATTATAGCTGTTTTTCACTTTAAATCAATATAAAACACTAAAAAACAGCCATTAATACCGCTTTAACAGTAAAATACCTGCGATCTGCAAGATTTAGCCTGTCGAATTGAAAACAATAAAAGAAATACTGCTATAACAGTAATTAATGACCTATAAAAGTGACTGGTTCTTCCATCATTGGGGTTTTATTTATACAATCAGGTTGATTTTTCCGAAGGGATTATGTCATGTATAAACAAGAAGTGCTTATTTTTATTAAAAATCAAATCCATATTGCAATGCAGCGTATTGAAAAAAGTCACTTGGAAGGACATTTGGTCTATCCTGAGGATATATTCGGTAAATTTAATAACGCTAAAAATTTTGATGCAACCTACCACACTTCTGCGGAGAAATTTTATTGTTCTTACACTAATTCTCCATATTTTGAAGCTGTCCAATCGATTTCACGCTGGGGAAGAGTGCTTATTAATATTCCAAGATTTTATCAATTAAAAAAAGACAAAGTTCTTTCGCAGGCACTAGACGATCTTTTGAATAATAGCACTACTGTTATTGATTGTGTGCAGGCTATTAATATTGCGTGGTGTTTATGTATTCAAGCACTACTCATTGAATGTTATGGGCAAACAGAGGGTAAGGATAAATTTAACCAATTGCTGAGCCCGAGAAATCACCCATTTAAATTAAGCACGATAGACATCAATCAAATGGTAGGTAGTTTTGAAACAAGTGCCTATTTTATTCCTGCGCCAGTTCTTTCTTATTTCATGCAAGCTGTACATACTACTGAACAAAATTATTCGACCGCAAAGGAAGACAAGCATTTAACTCCTGGAACAAGAATAGTCATCATTATA
>CAZPAA010000231.1:0-3354 GCA_964584425.1 uncultured Gammaproteobacteria bacterium
AAAATATAATCTTTAAAGAATACCCGATTTAGCAGATGCAGAACCCTTTTTCAAACCTACAAAAAAAGCCATCAATGGTGATCGTTATTACGATTTATCCAGTAGTGATAAAAAATTTGTTTGGCATCGACATAAAACTGAAGCAAACAGACTGCTGCGCGAAGGCATTTCTGATGTGTCTTTGATTGATTTGATTTTGAAAAGACAAGTGGCGAATAAGAAAATTATTTCAGCGGCGAAGGAAAGGATTGTTGCTAAAAATAAAAACCGAATTTGATTGAAGCACCCGTCATTGCCTAAAAATAAAATATACCGCACCCACCATGCACAATCCCGCCCAAAGAAAAATTCCAATTGACCTCTTGCTTCATATAATAAACCGCAAAAGGTATAAATACACCTAAGGTAATTATTTCTTGCAAGATTTTTAATTGTGGCAATGTTAAGTGCGCTTGTTGATAGCCGATGCGATTGCCTGGGACTTGAAATATATATTCAAATAATGCAAGAAACCAGCTCACTATAATCACAAAAAAAAGCGATTTAGTCGGGAAAACTCTTAAATGCGCATACCAAGCAAACGTCATAAAAAGATTTGAGCAAATCAATAAACCTATCGTTAATAATAAATTACTCATGTTGTTCCTCTTGCCAAGCCAGCATCCCACCCGCCAAATTTTGCACTTGATGGAAACCTTGTTGTGTTAAAAACGCTACCGCTATTGCGCTTCTTTTGCCTGAGCGACAGTACACTACGATAGATTTGTCTTTGGGAATTTCATTAAACCTGTGCGCTAAATCATTGAGAGGAATTAAATAGCCATTAATATTAAAAGCGAGATATTCGTGAGGTTCTCTCACATCTAATAAAAAAATCCTTTCACCTTGTTGCAATTTTTGTTTTAAAGTTTTTACTGAAATTTCAGTCATTATCCACCGCGTAATTCATCTAAAGACAATGTTTGCCAAATTTTTAAACCATGAGGACAGCATGCATTGAGAGGTAGTGCTTCAACCGTATCAAGAATATGTAGGGTTTGCGCGCTGGACAATATCATGCCTGATTTAGGCACGGCTTTGCAAGATAATAATGCGATATCCTCGGGGGATTCCATTTTCAATAACACTTCCCAAAGTTCTGAAATATCCGCATGCGATAAAATCGCTGGGATTTCACGCATCAAACAATGGTGCTCACCAATTTGATCAATCACAAACCCTAAATTTTTTAGCCATGCTTGATTTTGTATTATCCAATCTTGTTGCTTTGCAGATATTTTAAATGATTGTGGATTTAATAATGGCTCTCTTGTGATCGGCTGTTGTTGTAAAACATGGTGAGCCTGATAGGCAAAATAAGCATGCAGATCAATAACGCCTAAACCATTTTCTATTTGGGTAATGATCAATTGATTATTAATAACGGTAACCAATTCACCGGTTTTTCCGTCATTGCGAGCCGAACGGCGAAGCAATCCAGGTTCTGAAGCAAGAGTGGAATGAGGAACCTGGATTGCGCAGCTCAGCTCGCAATGACGGAGCTGTCCAGGTGCTTCTTCCTGTAAAGCCTCAATCACACTCTTCGCAATAAAATCATGCACTAATCTTGCATTCTGAAATCTTACTTCATGTTTAGTCGGATGTACATTCACATCGACAAAAGCCGGATCTAAGCTTAAATACAATACATACGCTGCATAACGCCCGGGGTATAATTGATCGGCATAAGCCTGACGCAGTGCATGTTGAATCAATTTATCTTTGACCATGCGACCATTTAAATAAAAATATTGCCAATCATGACTGCTGCGTGAAAAATCACCGGGCGCAACAAATCCGGTTAAATGTAGCTGTGTGGTTTTAGCATCGATGCGATGGGCAACTTCAATAAATGCAGGACTTAATACTTTTGCGATGCGATCTTCTTTATCAGTGATAGGATAGCGATCAATTTTTTTATGATGATGTTGCACAGAAAAATCTACATCAAAACGTGAAAGTAAAATTCTACGAATGACTTCTTCGGTATATAACCACTCGGTACTACTACTTCTTAAAAATTTACGCCTGGCCGGTGTGTTATAAAACAAGTGTTGCACTTCAACACTGGTGCCTACCGGATGTGCAGCCGCTTGCATATGTGGTGCAATATCACGCCCTTTTGCTTTCACCTGCCATGCGTGTGGGTTATCTTTTTGTGCGGAAGTTAAGCTTAATTCACTCACCGAGCTAATACTGGCGAGCGCTTCACCTCGAAAGCCTAGTGTCATAATTTGCGCGAGATCTTCTGCTGCCGAAATTTTACTGGTCGCATGCGCGCTGAGGGTGAGTAACATATCTTCAGGATGCACGCCAAGGCCATTATCTTGCACGCGTATTTTGCTCAACCCACCGTCAACAATTTCAATTTTAATTTGATTGGCTTTGGCATCTAAGCTATTTTCGAGTAATTCTTTAACGACTGATGCGGGACGCTCGATCACTTCACCCGCAGCAATTTGATTGGCAAGATGGGTGGGTAATATGTGGATGCGTGAAGTGTTAGCGGACATGTCGGTATTTTATATGGCATTAATGGTTTGGTCTATGACCCTTTGAAGTTGTAAACTCCGTCATTGCGAGCCGAAGGCGTGGCAATCCAGGTGGAATCTTTGATTGATGGAGAGATTTTACCTGGATTGCCACGCGCTACGCGCTCGCAATGACGGAGTTCGCATCTTGAATACGATGGATATAGACAATATACCTTGTATTTCTGTGCTCTAAAAGCTAAAATAACCTTGTATTTCTTAACTCTAATACAATAAAATATGAAAAGATATATAAATCAACAACTTGACAAGTGGTCCACACACGACAGAAGAAAACCTTTAATGTTACGCGGTGCCAGGCAAGTGGGCAAAACTTATGCGGTTCATGCCCTCTCTGCACGTCAATTCAAAAATCAGATTGTGGTCATCGATTTTGAAAAAATGCCTGTATTTAAAAAAACATTTGAACAAGACCTCGATATAAAACGCATTATTTCAGAATTATCTTATGCCACTGGAAAAAAAATCATCCCTAATGAAACGCTACTTTTTTTAGATGAGATCCAACAATGCCCTAAAGCCATCATGGCGCTGCGTTATTTTTATGAAGAACTACCCGATCTACATGTCGTTGCAGCTGGTTCATTACTCGAATTCGCATTTTCTGAAATTTCATTTCCTGTCGGTCGTGTACAATTTTTATATATGTATCCACTCAATTTTATTGAATATCTCACCGCTATCGGTCGTGAAAATTTAGCAGAACTCATCACCCAAAAACCACAACCCCTGTCTGATGTGATACATCAATTATTACGGCAAG
>CAZPAA010000232.1:0-3335 GCA_964584425.1 uncultured Gammaproteobacteria bacterium
TTGCCCGCGAAGGAAGAGGTGAAAATGATGACGATTTTATGCAAGGTGTTTATTGCCGTAGTGCTTTAATTTATCGAAATGTTGGCCCTGATTACGCTTTGTCACCAGACTTTCATGAAACCTTAGCCCCTGAATTTAGCAGATCGAAGATCACCTTTGGTGACGGTGGCATAGGTGGGGAAGCGATGGTAGGCTATTTTGCACGCTTTGGCGACGATGAAGCCTTCCAAATCGCTGTAGAGGGTGCCATTAACGTATCTGACAATGAAATGGAATTTGTATACCCAATCGTCGCTGAACAAGGCAACTCGAAAACGGAATTAGAATACAGCTATGGCGTACGCGTGTTGCCTGGCTATTTTCTTGATGAAGATGTATTACTGTATTTAGACCTTGGCGCAACCTGGGGGAAATTTGAAACGCAATTCCATCAATTTGCGGTAGAGGGTGTAACCGACGCTCATACTGTAACAGAAGATGATACCGTTGTTGGTTTTAGATACGGTTTAGGTCTTGAATATTTCCTTGAGGAAGAATTTAGCTTGGGCCTAAACTATGCGATTACCAGTTATGACAGCTATACCGTGGAATCTACTGGTTTTTCGCTTGAGCAGCCTACTGGGCCTGTTACAGTTCAAAACAAGTACAGTCCTACTGATTCTACAGCATCATTTGAGTTGAAGTATTATTTCTTCTAAAAAGCAATTCATCCATTTAAAGCCGCACTGCAAGTGCGGTTTTTTTTTAAATACTTAGGGTCGTCGAGCCTTAAAAAAATCCTGCAACAACGCCACGCTCTCTTGCGCGCACAACCCGCCTTCCACCGTCAATGGATGACTCCACGGTAAAATTTCCAATAAATTGAGGGCGCCGCCTAGCATGCCGGTTTTTGGATCGCGTGCGCCAAACACCAGTCGTGCAACACGTGCATGAATAATCGTCCCAAGACACATCGCACATGGCTCCAAGGTTACATATAACGTAGTATTAAGTAACCGATAATTTTCGAGTTGCAATCCGCCTGCGCGCAATGCAACCATCTCCGCATGCGCACTCGGATCATGCCTTGCAATCGGCTGATTCCACCCCGCACCAATGATTTGATCGCCATGTACGAGAACAGCCCCAACAGGCACTTCTTCCATTTTTGCTGCATGCTTGGCAAGCTCCAATGCCTGTTGCATAAATGTTTGATCAAGTGAGGTGGACATGTTCTTCAGATCCTTATAAAAATTGACTATATGTAAGATTAACATTTAATATTGGGCCAGATCCACCCAATCACTTACTTATGGATAAGATTGAATTATGTATCAAGAAGAACTCTATTCCGAAAAAGCGGATCAAATCGAACAAGCCTTGCCCCCAGAAGTAAAAACCATCAGTCAACACTTACCCAAAGTATATTTGACAGGTGAAGAAATAACACGGCGAGCTTTGCACCATAAAGGTATTAATTCGAATTCCTCTGCGCAAAGTTCTGCCAACAAATACACGGGTTTTATTTTTTGTCCTCGGCTTGACAGCCCTGGTGGATTTCACGCAGCGATTCGGGAAAAAAATCAGTTTGAAATAAAAGTCATGGGCGAAAAACAAACGTTGAAGAATCCGCAAGGCTTGGAGTTGTGCTATCAATCCAATGTAAAAATTAACCAAATAAACGCAACGATTACTTGGGCTCAATCATCACGTTATGCAAAATTGCTGTGCAGTGCGCAATGTTTTTATCATGTCAACACTAAAAGACTTTTTTGGAAAAATGAATATTTGCATGATCTATTTTATCAGAAAGTCTTATTTTATCCGGAGTGGAATAGCCGTTTTTATGAGCTAACTCAAGCATTAGACTCCGAAAATCATTATTTTAGAATTTATCTTGAAAAGGAAATTAATTTTCTGTTCAGATTATATATCAAGTATCTCGCAGACGGCTGGAAGTTAGCGCCAAGTGATCGGTATATGCTTGATCAATGGTTTCAATATGACGGTTGGCGACAATATTTCAATGATTCTTATGATGTAGAGCAAAGAAAAAGAGCTGGCAAAGATGCAATCAATGATCCGCAACATGAAAAGATTGATCTAGCGCAAGCTTTAGGCTTAGTGCAAATTGATCCTGTGATGCAGGCTGCAGCACCACCACCTGTTGCAATCTCAAATAATACAAGTCTCCAACACAGTGCTACAGAAATCACAGTTGTTGACAATGCGCCGGTATATGCGACATTGAAAAAAGAAGAAGAAGTGATAAAAGATGCCGAAAAAGAACAAGAGGAAGAAGAACAAGAGGAAGAAGAAGAAGAAGAAGCCTACACTTTGGTTAAGGGAAAACATACTGCTGATAAAACTGAAGATGAAATTTTCACAAAATCCAAAAAAAGACATGCAAAAAATTTAAAACTGATTGAAGCCCTGGAAAAATCTAAGTCTGATGCTGCACGCGAAAAACAAAAAGCAAGTTCCAGCGAAAATGTAGCCCCTAAGTCTAAATCCAGTTCGAACACTTCTCCCGCTATTCCTTCAAGAAAAACAAAAAATGTTAAGAAAGAACATAAACAACGGTATCGCGCATCATCATCGCGTCAATATGATGCTGATGATGAAGAAGAGGAAGAGCAAAAGTTCCATAAACCAAACAAAAAACAAGCCAATTTTTTTTGGGACACCTTAGGGAAAATAAAAAAATTTGTCTGCAAACATCCTTTTATGTCAGTGATGGGCGTCATGAGCTTGGGTGCAATCTTTATCGAGTTAATGAAAACTAAACCGATTCCAGAACCACCCCATAGTCATTGCTTAGATCATTATGAACCCATCTTGAGTAATGCCGATTTAAACAATGCAACATTGATGGTCATGCTTGATGAATCAACCACGCCCGCAGTACAGGACTGTATTAAGGAATTTAATCCAGACACAATGCTCATGGAAAACATCCTATTAGGTGAAAAGTTTACCTGTTGGGATCGCGAATGTATCGGCGCTGATAGCATCTCTGTAGAGCGTGCGATAAGAGAAAGGGGTTTTCTGTTTGAAACTGAAGCTTTTATGCTGATGGGAGAAGTGTATGCACAATACAAAAATGCTCGCTTAGGTCACTATCAGCATTACCTAGAACAATTTCTCTCAAACTTAAATGGTGAAAAATCCCTATTGGAAAAAAAATATGGTTATTCTGAGAAAAACTACCAACCGGTTATGGATTATAACATAGTTAAGGAGAAGAAAAAAAATGCAATATTTTTGGTAACGCAATACATGTTAAATTTTTTGTTAAATCAAATCCCACAAAAAAAAATTAGTACTTTCATATACTATTTTCACAAATAACAAAA
>CAZPAA010000233.1:0-3326 GCA_964584425.1 uncultured Gammaproteobacteria bacterium
TTTTTTCCGCTCGCCATTTTTGCATTTGTCACTGAATTGTGGGCCCATTTAGAATCCATGGAATCACTCGCGACCGTAGGCCTATTTTTAATTTGTGTGATCTTGGCTAATTTAATTCAAGCTTTAATTATTCTACCGGGTTTGTTGAAAATAAAAGGCATCAGTCCTGTCACGGTATTTCGTGCCATGGCACCGGCACTGAATGTTGCATTCTGGTCAAAATCCTCCGCTGCGACACTCCCTTTGACTTTGCAGTGTGCGAAGGAGCGTTTAGGGATCAGTGAAAAAACCGCAGGGTTTTCATTACCGCTTTGCACCGCGATTAATATGAATGCCTGCGCAGGTTTTATTATCATCACTGTATTATTTGTGGCGATGAGTAATGGCGTTGATTTTTCGCTGCTAGAAATGCTGGTGTGGGTATTGATTGCAACCATAGCCGCCATTGGTAATGCGGGCGTACCGATGGGGTGTTACTTTTTAGCGCTAGCATTACTCAGCACCATGAATGTGCCACTCACATTGATGTTTATTATTCTGCCGTTTTACACATTTTTGGATATGCTCGAAACCACGATTAATGTTTGGTCGGATGCCTGTGTTACGAGCGTTGTGGATAAAGAGTTAACAACAACGCAATCGCCCCACAAGTAATGGCGCTATCTGCGATATTAAATGCAGGGAAATGCCAGCCACTAAAATGGAAGTCTAAAAAATCGATCACATAACCGTAGTAGAGTCTGTCGATTAAATTGCCTAATGCGCCGCCTAAAATCAGCGCGAGCCCGATTCTATTTATTAAAGGCGTGTCTTTAACATTTCTTAGCCATACAATAATCATCACACTGACGAGAATGGCTATTGCGCTTAAAAACCAGCGTTGCCAGCCACCTTCATCACTCAGCACGCTAAACGCAGCGCCGTGATTGTACACCAAAGTTAAATTAAAACTAGGGAAAATTGCTACCGGTTGATTAAAAGGTAAATAGGCTAGAGCCAATCCTTTAGTCAACAAATCTGCGATAATGATCCCTGCGGATAACCATAACCATTTTAATCCTGAATGTTCAGATAATTTAAACATATAAACGTTGCTCCCCAGCGAAGCTTACATTATCAATACACCGCTCACAAATTTCGGGATGATCGACATTGCGGCCAATGTCTTCACGTTTTTGCCAACAACGAATGCATTTAGGCGCGCTGGCAGCGTCAATTCGGATCGCTAAATCTGGCAGATCAGAAGCAAAAGCATCCACAGGTGGCACCTCTGATAAAATCACTTCCACATTTGAACTTAATAATAGAAACCGCAATTCGGGCGCAATTTGTTTCAAGTCATTATATAAATCTTGTTTGGCGTATAAGAAAATATTTGCATCTAACGCCCCGCCAATCACCCCTTCATCCCGTGCTTTTTCTAGCATTTTATTGACCGCATCGCGCACCGCTAACATTTTATCCCAAAATGGATCGGTAAAATTTTCATGAGAGTATTCAGGAAAATCAGTAAACCAGCGAGTTAAAAATATAGAATCGGTTTTTTTACCAGGCATATATTGCCAAATTTCTTCTGCAGTAAAAGTCAGCATGGGTGAAATCCATCTGGTTAAAGCTTGCAGAATATAATAGAGCGCGGTTTGTGCACTGCGATAAGCTTTGCTGGATTTTTTTGCGGTATATAATCTGTCTTTTAACACATCTAAATAAAAGCCACCCAGATCATTACTGCAGAAATGATGAATTTTCTGGAAGGCTAAATGGAATGCATAACTTTCATAATCCGCAATAATTTTTTCTTGCAGTTGTTTTGTTACTCGGATCATATAGCGATCTAATGCAACGCATTCATCGATTTCTAATTTATCTTTTTGCGGATCAAACTCATGTAAATTCCCGAGCAAAAATCTTGCTGTGTTGCGCATACGACGATACGCATCGGTCAAGCGTTTTAAAATTTCATCAGAAATAGTCATCTCACCGCGATAATCAGTTGCTGCAACCCATAAGCGCAATACATCCGCGCCGAGTTGTTTGATAATTTTTTGCGGAGCGATCACATTACCTAAAGACTTAGACATTTTGTGGCCATTTGCATCGACAACAAATCCGTGGGTGACGATTTCCTTAAATGGAGCTTCACCCCGCATGCCGACACCAATTAATAATGAGGATTGGAACCAGCCGCGGTGTTGATCAGAACCTTCGATGTAAACATCAGCGGGCCAGTGTAATTCCGCACGTTTGGCTAATACTGCGGCATGACTGGTCCCTGCATCAAACCAAACATCTAATCCATCTTGGATTTTGTCGTATTCCGCGGCTTCATCCCCTAGTATTTCTTTAGGATCTAAACGATACCACGCTTCAATACTGTCTTTTTCAATTAAATCTGCAATGCGATGCATTAATTTAACCGTATCAGGATGCAATTCACCGGTTTTTTTATGCACAAAACCTGCAATCGGCGTACACCAAACACGTTGGCGTGAAATACACCAATCGGGACGTTTTTCAACCATGCCGTAAATGCGCGCTTGCCCCCAGTCGGGCAAGAATTTTTTATCCATAATTTGTTTTAATGCATGAGTGCGAAGTGAGGCTTTATCCATGCTGATAAACCACTGTGGTGTTGCGCGAAATATCACCGGTGTTTTATGGCGCCAGCAATGCGGGTAGCTGTGTTGAATGTTCGCTTTAAACATCAAACGGCCCTGATTTTCAAGGGTTTCGATGATGATTGCATTGGCTTTGAAAATAAATAAACCACCAATGCCAGGTACATCTTCTGCAAAACAGCCGCGACCATCGACGGCATGATCAACCGGTAAATTGTATTGAAGTCCAATACGATAGTCATCTTCGCCGTGTGCGGGCGCTGTGTGCACGCAGCCAGTACCTGCGTCGGTGGTCACATGTTCACCTAATACCACTTTGGAATGTCTTGGGTACCAAGGATGTTGCAATTCTAGTCCTTCAAATATGCGACCTTTAACCACGCTAATCACATGATAATCATTGATTTGCCAACGCTGCATGACTTGCGGCACTAATTCGTCTAATAAAATGACGGATAAAGGCTTGTTTTGATGCGTAATGTTGACAATCGCGTAATCCAAATCAGGATGCAACGCAACGGCCTGGTTTGCAGGCAGTGTCCAGGGTGTGGTGGTCCAAATCACAATCGCGGGTTTTTGAAGATCACTTGCATTTAAATCAGGGATACGATCTTTTAATGCGGCTTGATCCAGCAATGGAAATAATACATCAATACTGGGTGAGGTTTTTTCTTTATATTCAACTTCTGCTTCAGCCAAGGCGGTCTC
>CAZPAA010000234.1:0-3318 GCA_964584425.1 uncultured Gammaproteobacteria bacterium
ACAGGCGGGCCATCCACCGATTCCTGCTGAACCTAAAGTTCCAAAAAATTATGCGTGGGTGTTAAAGGAAGCGCAGCTCAATCAATGGTTAGATAAAATCAAACACGCAAAATTATTTGCCATCGATACTGAAACGACTGATCTGAATATGATTAACGCTGAAGTTGTCGGGATTTCATTAGCCGTTGGCCCAGAGGAAGCGGCTTATATTCCATTTGCGCACAATTATGAAAATGCGCCTACGCAACTAAATGAAGATCAAGTATTAAATGCACTCAAACCTTTTTTAGAAGATCCCTTAAAACCTAAAGTCGGACAAAATTTAAAATATGATTTAAATACGCTGCTAAATCACAATATAGAATTACGCGGCGCGCAATTTGATACCATGCTAGAATCGTATGTATTAGATTCAACCGCGACTCGGCATAATTTAGATGCACTCGCAATCAAATATTTAAATCACCATAATATCAGTTATGAAGATATTGCAGGCAAAGGCAGTAAACAGCTGTCGTTTAATCAAATTGATATTCATAAAGCCGGTGAATATGCGGCAGAAGATGCGGATGTGTGCTTACAATTACATGAAGCCTTATGGTCTAAGTTATCTCAAAATCCAAAATTACAGGAAGTGTTTGAGAGTATTGAGATGCCGCTGATGCCCGTGCTTGCTCGCATTGAGCGCACTGGCGTTTTAATTGATGCTGAAAAACTTCGAGCTCAAAGCGCGCAATTGCAAACTAGAATTGATGTATTGCAGCAAGAAATCTATGCATTTGCTGGGGAAGAATTTAATATTGATTCGCCTAAACAATTACAAGTTATTTTATTTGAGAAGTTAAAACTACCGATAAAAACCAAGACTCCTACTGGGCAAGTCTCTACCTCCGAATCGGTATTACAAGATTTGGCAGATGAATATCCCTTACCTAAACTTATTTTAGAATATCGCAGTTTAAGTAAATTAAAATCTACTTATACCGACAAGCTGCCACTGCAGATCCAAGGTAAAACTGGGCGAATTCATACCTCTTATCAACAAGCGGTGACTGCGACTGGGCGATTGTCTTCTGCTGATCCGAATTTACAAAATATTCCCGTGCGCACTGAAGAAGGACGTAAAATTCGCCAAGCATTTATTGCACCCATTGGCTATAAAATTGTTGCGATCGATTATTCACAAATTGAATTACGCATTATGGCGCATTTAGCAGATGATGAAGGTTTGCAAAAAGCATTTCATCAAGGTTTAGATATTCACACTGCAACAGCTGCTGAAGTGTTTAATCTAAAACCTGAAGAGGTCACTTCGCTACACCGCCGCAATGCCAAAGCAATTAATTTTGGTTTGATTTACGGCATGTCCGCATTTGGTTTAGCAAAACAATTAGATATTTCTCGGCATGAAGCAAAAGAATACATTGAAACTTATTTCCACCGTTATCCAAAAGTCAAAGAATACATGGAAACCACGCGTAATCTGGCACATCAACAAGGTTATGTTGAAACTTTATTCGGTAGACGCTTATATTTACCTGAAATTAATTCACGCAATATGATGCGTCGCACGAGCGCCGAGCGCGCAGCAATTAATGCGCCATTACAAGGCACTGCTGCAGATATTATCAAACAAGCGATGGTGATTATCGATCATTATTTTTTAGCTGAAAAATTAAACGCGCGCATGATCATGCAAGTACACGATGAATTAGTATTCGAAGTAAAAACTGAATTAGTCGAAACGCTCACCCCGATTCTAGTAGAAAAAATGTCAAAGGCTGCCAACTTAGGCGTAGCCCTGCTTGCACATGCAGGTGTAGGTGATAACTGGGATGAGGCGCATTAACGCCTTTTCAAATCTTTTTCCCATTAATTCCTATAAAAACAGCATGAGCCAACGTTCTACAAACTAATTTCCTTTTGATCCGTTTGCTGTAAGTTTGCACTGTATTAACTTTTATTTGCATGAGATCAGCAATTTCTTGAAACGAAATACCATTTGATACAAAAAACAATACTTGCCTTTCTTTTTTAGAAAGATTTTCATGGATTGAATAGTGATCACTAATAATAGTAAAACTAATCAATTCTTGAATGCGATTAACCTGTTGCTGCGATGGGCTAGCAATTCCAAAATATTTAAATATCATTATTGATAAAGTTCTTAAATTAAGAAAATCGAATTTAATACTCATATTAGACATTCCAATTTAATTTTGATTGATAGAATTGCAATGCATCATAATAAATGCAGCACTATCTGCTAAATTAGTTATAAATTGACGTCTATTTATTTTACAAACAATCTGATAAACCAGCTTATTTAATATAGATACGTTTGCAATACAGACAGGAAAATTATATGGAATAACTTGATGCAGGTATCTTTCTGCCATCAAAATTAATCCCTCACTAGGATCATTCAAGCCATATTTAGTTAACAATTGAATTGCGATGAAATTAAGTAATTGCTCTCTATTTATTTTCATGTCATCTCCTGCATTTTTTTAAGGTTTTTTAAGTAAAAAATGGAGGTAACGATGTAAAAGCATTTTTTGAAGTATTTATGCTATATTTGCTTTGAGGATGGTACATCGCTACCCCAAACCAGGTCATTGAAGTCTAGAAACACCTCAGTGTCCTAACCTCATAAAGAAGCGTGGTTATGCTCTTTATGTTATAAATATAGCAGAGAGAGCATAATTGCTGCAAGTTCAAGTTTGCTGATTTTTATGTAGGATATTTCCTATGCCACGACTGGAAGCCAGAACCTCCGAGCAACATACTGATTTGGTATTACGAGGGAAGCGCGCCAAAACACTTAGAGCAATCGCTGAGCTTTCTCGATATGATTTTGAAAGAGAAACCGGTATTCCCGCTGGAACACTACAAAACTGGGAAAATGCAACTAGAAATGGGATAACTGAGGAAGGCGTTCGTAGATTAGTTAAAGCTTATACGCAGTTAGGCATAACAGTCACCTATGAATGGCTAATGTTTGGTGCAGGACACCCACCGACACATTTAGAGGCCAAAGAGCCATTAGAAAAAACCAACTCAAAAAATACTAAAGAAAAAGATAAATTATCCATTAAAAAGGAAATCGATTTTTTCCTCGAGCAGCATAAGCACCCCGTCGTCTACACTGTGGTCGATGATAGCATGACACCTTTTTTTAAGCCGGGAGAAATCGTAGGTGGAACCCGACGCTTTAAACAAGATATCATTAATGTTATTGGTAATGATTGTATTGTCCTAACCAAAGAAGGTTATCTTTTGCTTCGGCATCTTAAAGCCAGTGATTTAGTAGGACAT
>CAZPAA010000235.1:0-3298 GCA_964584425.1 uncultured Gammaproteobacteria bacterium
GCGTTAGGCTTTGCGGTAGCCAACTTTTGAAAAAGCCCCCATGTCACTCGTTTGGTCGGTAGCCCCGATTAGAGTTTTGCCTCACCCTGAAATGACCTATTTGACAGATATAAAACTAAATGTCATCATGATAAACTATATATGAGCAGGGGGCGTTTTGGATTCGACGTGAATGACAAAGCCCGAAGTGCATGTCGAGGACGTAGCAGACCTCGTAAATCCAGCTACAAAATGATAGTTGCAAAACCTGCAAACTTAGCGACCTACGCTGCCGCTGCCTAATCGAAAGATAAAGCACGATAGCGCCGCCGCTTAAAAACCGGCAATCGCCCTCCAAGATAAATGTGCTTATGCGTTTATGGCGGGGGTCACACTTTCATAAGCTCGCGAGCCGCGCTTGTCTGAGGCAAAGCAGCTAAAAAGTATCAGACTCATTGTGAACACCCTGTACGTCGGGCCGTTCATGATTAACTCAATAGACGATACTACACATGTAGAGCTGAAGGTGGCGAATTGACGGACGTGGGTTCAATTCCCACCGCCTCCATTTATATTTTTTCCACCCATGTTAATTAAGAATTTGCACTGCATATTTTTTACACTGATTATCATGCGTGATAAAAGTTAAGTGAAGACGTTTTGCTTGTGCAATTAAGAGTCGATCAAAAGGATCAGCATGTAGATTAGGCAATGATTCTAGCGTTAATGCATCCTCAAATGTCATGGCTAAGGGTTTGAAACCGGTTTGTTCTATCACTTCTTTTAAATTATCTGGGACATTTAATTTCCCCAACATTTTTTTTACCATAATTTCCCAAATACTCACGCTGCTCACATAAATAATATGATGGGGATCTTGAATCAATTTTTTGATCTTGGGCTTTAAATTGGGGCTGTCATCTAAACACCACAACAAGACATGTGTATCTAATAAGAACATTAGGTAAAATAGTCCTTTAATTCTGGGGGTAGGTCGTCAAAATCATCTGCCATCTGTACTCGCCCTTTCCATAAACCTAATTGGCGTGGTTGGATTTGCGGTTCATAAGGGATCACTTTGGCCACAGGTTTTCCAGCTTTACATAGAAGAACCTCTTGACCATGAATCGCCTGATCAATCAATTCTGACAAGTGGGTTTTGGCATAGTGGATATTGGCAGTGATCATAGGAATCCTTAAAATATGGTTAAGCTTAGCTAAGCTTATTATAATCCGGCATTGAAGTCAAATTTTATGTTCTATACCCATTTTCAGCCTAATTAATACTATTTTTTGTATCCAAGGTAATAATGGGTAATTGAGGCCGTTCAGGGCTGAAGCGATGATGCCAATAAGCTAGCATAGCGCCAAAAAAACCAGGTGAGTAATGAGGTTGTAAGATGCTGATTATTTCAAATTTGCCCTTGGCTAATTGGAGCGGTGTCTGACCTTGGGCGTTGCATTTATAGACATCCGCGCCATGTGCGATTAATGCATTTACTACTTCTGAATAGCCTTGTGCAACCGCATAGTGTAAGGCGGTATTACCTGCTTCATCAGTTGCATCCAGTGAAATAGCAAATGGAAATGAGATCACATGCGCTTCTAGCAGCACCAACGCAATGACCGATTGCTCTAAGCGCAATGCATGAATCAAAGCGCAGACGGTATTTTTTGTGAAAATAAAATGTGGGGAACCGAGGATGGTTTGGACGATATCATCTAAATTTCTGACCACCCCACCGAAACCATAAGCATGTACTATCGCCCATTCTAGGGAGGTCCAGCCATCAAGATTACGGTGATTGGCATCTGCGCCAAGAGGCATGAGCTTTTCGACCACTTCGCCCCATCTTTTTTCGACGGCATAGGCTAAGACATTTTTTCCGTGTTTATCGATGGCGTTAATGTCATCATCGATGGCATCGTATGCATCGAGGACTTTGAGAGTTTCTGCAAGATTATCAGCAAGAATTGCAGCAAAAATATCTTTAATATTGCTCACGTTAGCACCTATATCGTTAACCAACGCATTATATCATAAGATATCTGCCATATAAATCAAAAATGACTTGAATGATACTGATGGTTAAAACAATGTTTAATATTACCTTAAGTATTTAACTATATGATAGATACGTTGCCGCAAATTGAATGAAGGTTTACCCATGTCTATTAAAATCCTGATTAGATTGGTTCAAGAGCACCTGTCTCCGGCGATTAAAACGGCGCTGGAAAAGTCTGGTAATCAGGATTCTGCTTTTAAAACCAGTTTAAAAAGTATACAAATTGTTATTGATAATTTCGAGAAAATTTATACATCAGAATCACGTATTTCCTTAGATAATGCATTCTGTCTAAATGCCATAAGAACAAATCTTCCTACATGCCCCCTGCCTAACACTATCAATAAAAAAGCTGAATTTGATTTTTATGAACAGTATGCGGGGTTTTTAACACTCATCCGTGATCATGAGCAATTCCCATTCTTTGAACAAAATGATAGTACAGCCGAAACAATGATAACATCGGTACTAAAATGTGAGAAACAAGAACTACATGCCAAACTTAAGAACAAAATAGAAACGACTATTAAGGCAGCAAACAGAATTATTAGTGAGCATGAAGAACAATACGCTTCCTATGAGGAAGTATCAACAATGGTTACAAAAGATACTAACAATGGTTCAAATGCCAGCAGCTCTAGCTCTAGCTCCCATACCACTACGCAGCACAATAACAATGTGCCAACATCTTTAAATCCATGGGAAATTATCAAAGCTTTTCAAAGAATAGGCTATACACCAGCCAAGAACGATAATCAACGCGCTTTAATGCCAGCCACGCTCACTGATTTATTCAATCATACGTATGAAAATATTGAGATACCTATTCCTATTATCATTCAAAAAAATAATAATGAAGATGAAGATGAAGATTTTAAAGGCCACTTAACATTATATTTTAAAAACAATAAAATTCTCGCAAGTCCCGTGTATGCAAATCCCCAAGGGAATGAAATCTCATTGGGAGATGCGTTAACGCAAATTCTAACATTTATAGAAATGCAGCAGGGAACGCCACCAACAGATATTATTATTCCAGTCGTTGAAGCTAAATCTGGAACATTCGGTAATGCCATCCGCACCATTGGTAAAGCGGCGGGTTATGATGCCGACAATGAGCATATTAAAACGCTACATATTAAAAATATTAAATTTGGTACAGACAAAAAAATTGCTAGTTATGAAGTAGAATACCGTGACTCAAAATCAAATACCCTTGGTAATCCATATCCATCCAATCATGCACAAAAAGC
>CAZPAA010000236.1:0-3286 GCA_964584425.1 uncultured Gammaproteobacteria bacterium
TTTGCAAGCGGAAAGGTAGGCGCACCTTCCGTCCGTGCCAATAAAATCCCATCTTTCGACCAGATCTGAAATACCCGTCTGGTATCATAGCGATGCAGCGGGTTATCGCCATAAATAATATCGGATAATTTTGGCGGTAAATAAGTTTGAGTAGGGGAGAAGAGTTGATCCAAATGATGAGGCTCGGGACCTTCGGCAAGCACGCTTTGCAATGAAGTATTCTGCATCACATGCGCTGCTTCAATCAAAGCGACATCAAAAATCCCGTTAATTTTTTTGGTGACATCAAGATAAGTATATAAAGCTGCACCTGCGATCACACAGGTAATCGTCGCTAATAAGCTGACCAGTAAAAAGCGGCGAATGGAAGGCATTATACTATCCGATCAATCATGTATCCTACACCGCGGATGGTTTGAATTAAGTCATCACCCAGTTTCTTACGTAGATTATGGACATGTACTTCCACCGCGTTACTGTCAATTTCAGTATCCCAACCATATAAAGATTGTGATAATTGCTCACGTGATAATACCCGACCGGCATTTTCCAACAACTTATATAATAAGGTAAATTCGCGGGGGGAGATATTAATACGTTTGCCTTCATGGAATACAGAATGCGAAGCAGGGTCGAGGGTGATATTGCCATAATGAATAAGCGGCTCAGCACGACCAGCAGCACGCCGTTGGAGCGCACGCAGACGGGCATACAGTTCTTTTAGGTTGAAGGGTTTGGCAACGTAATCGTCAGCGCCGGCATCAAGGCCAAGTACCCTGTCTTCTAGTTGTTCACGTGCAGTTAAGATGATGACGGGCGTAGTAACGCCTTTGGAGCGAATGCTTTTTAGCACTTCTATACCCGAGCGTTTAGGCAAACCTAAGTCGAGCACCACGGCATCGAAGGTTTCGGTTAAGAGCGCAAGCTCGGCAACATGACCATCTTTTAGCCAGTCAACCGTGTAGCCTTGTTGACCGAGACCATTTTTAAGACCATCACCTAGCAGCTCATCATCTTCAACTAATAAGATTCTCATAATATTTACTCGTTATGTGATTGTTTATAATATAAATTATTTTGTCAATGGCCGATCTCTTGATTTATGCTAAGAGATTAACCTAAGTTAAAGGCTTACCTTAACAGGAATCATAAGAAATTGCAAAGACTTTCTTAAGAATATATAACTTGAATTAAGTTAAGCTGCAATGATAAGATTAGTTATTGTTCAAAATGAGGTGATGTTATGGCTGGCGATGAAAATAATTTACCTAGCTCTGCGGGTAATATCCAACATGATGATCATAGAAGCCAAGATGAAAGCAAAGCAAAAAGCCCATTTGCTGCTTATATTTGTGTACCAGCGCTTGCAGCCATTTTTGTTGAATACGCGATTGTGAATCCCATTGTTGACGCAGCAGTTGGGAATCATGAAGATAAGGCAACCATTAAACAAAATGCCACATATATCACTACCAGCACTGTCTTTTTTATCACCGCAAATGGCATGCGTTACTATAGAAATGGCACCACCTTTGTAGGCGATGCCCTGCGCTTGGGCGGTTCCTGTGTTTCAAATATCGTAGAAAAGGGGCCTGCATGTATCAGTGGGACTTTGAAAGCGGCTAGTGATGGTGCTTCAAGTCTTGCACAAAAAGGGGCAGATTGTGTTGGTTTTGTCAGCGGTGCATTTAGCCGTTGGTGCGGCGGTGCTACTGAGGGTGAAACGAAATCCCTTTTAAGTGATGTTGAACTAGGTAATAGAAAAAATTATGGGGCAAATGCTCATTAACTAAAGAGGAATAGAATTATGCCAAGAACAATAACCGTTGATGCACAAGAATTTGTAAACTTTAGTAATATAGTAGATAAGTGTTGTTGTTGTGGTGCGGGTTGCGCATTATGCCTCACAGCCGCTTTTGTAGAGGGTTGGCTTGCTCTGCCAGGCGCATTTTGTCTCGCAGCAGGCTGTTTCGCAAAACCTAAAAAAGTAGAAGGGACACGTGATATTACTGTACTGACCAAAGATGACTGTAAAAAAATAGCGGCTTGTTGTTGTATGGGCGCGGGTTGCGGACTTTGTATTGCAGGGGCTG
Source organism: uncultured Gammaproteobacteria bacterium (assembly GCA_964584425.1). GTDB lineage: Bacteria > Pseudomonadota > Gammaproteobacteria > JABCZS01 > JABCZS01 > JABCZS01. The sequence goes on from CAZPAA010000236.1 coordinate 2,094, forward strand.
TAACAGAAAATTGTGGTATGTTTGGAGGCGGTGTGGCGCTTTTTGTGGCTGGGTGGGCAACTTGTCCTAGTGAGCAGAAACAGGATCAAGAAGGGCAACGGTTGATTGCCTGGAGACAAAATAATTATATGACTATGTCATGATAAATTAACTGATGTTGCAAAATTCGACATTGGGACGCAACATGTTGCGTCCCTACAGCATGTTTTGGTTAATCTTCCCAGGACAATGAACCACCGGTTTGATATTCTGTTACGCGAGTCTCAAAGAAATTTTTCTCTTTCTTCAAATCGATCATTTCACTCATCCAAGGAAATGGATTCGTCGCACCTTTATATTGTTCAGGCAGACCAATCTGCAGCAAACGACGGTTGGCGATAAATTCTAAATATTCTCTAAACATGCTGGCATTTAAGCCTAAAATACCACGCGGCATGGTATCAATCGCATACTGATATTCTAATTCCACGCCTTGTTTAACAATATCGATGGCTTCTTGTTGGAATTCAGTTGTCCATAGATGCGGATTTTCAATTTTAATTTGATTGATCACATCAATCCCAAAGTTTAAGTGCATGGATTCATCACGCAGAATATATTGGAATTGCTCAGAAGTCCCGACCATTTTATTGCGACGGCCCATGGATAATACTTGCACAAAACCCACATAGAAAAATATGCCTTCAAATACGACATAAAATGCGATTAAATCACGTAATAAACGTTGGTCATTTTCGGGGGTGCCGGTGTGGAAGTTAGGATCGGCCAAACTTTCAGTATATGGCATTGCCCATGCCGCTTTTGCCGCGACAGAGGGCACTTCACGGTACATATTAAATGCACGCGCTTGGTCTATGCCTAAACTTTCGATGACGTATTGATAAGCATGGGTATGAACGGCTTCTTCAAATGCTTGACGTAATAAATATTGACGGCATTCTGGGTTGGTAATATGGCGATAAACGGCGAGCACCAAATTATTCGCAACTAAAGAGTCTGCAGTTGAGAAGAAACCTAAATTACGCTCGATGATAATGCGTTCATCATCTGATAAGCCATCAGGCGTTTTCCATAATACCACATCGGTTGCCATATTAATTTCTTGTGGCATCCAGTGATTGGCGCAACCATCATTGTATTTACCCCAAGCCCAATCGTATTTGATAGGCTCAAGTTGATTCACATCCGCGCGA
>CAZPAA010000237.1:0-3284 GCA_964584425.1 uncultured Gammaproteobacteria bacterium
GTCATTAATACGCAAAATCGCTTACAACTCGCCCAGCCACGTCTGCCTGATTTGGTCCGCCGAATTGGTATTAGTGTGACTAAACAATCGCCATCATTTTTAACCGTGGTTGGCATCGTTTCCCCGAACAAAAGTCACAATGCATTGTATTTAAGCAATTATGCCAGCATTCATATTATTGATGTACTCAAACGTATTCCAGGCGTTGGGAACGCTTCTATCTTTGGTCCACTGAATTATGCCATGCGTGTATGGCTTAATCCTGAAAGGATGAACAGTTTAGGCATCACGACCCTTGATGTGATCAATGCCTTGCAAGATCAAAATATTCAAGCTTCCATTGGACAAATCGGAGCCCCGCCCTTTGCTGAAAACTCTGCGTACCAGTACACATTACATGCCCGCGGTCGTCTTAACTCACCCGAAGAATTTGCAGACATCATTATTAAATCGGGCGCTGATAATAGCATTACTCGCGTCAAAGATATCGCTTTGGTTGAATTAGGTTCACAAAGTTATAGTTCTTATGGCGAATTAAACGGTGTTGCCTCTGCCAATATTGGGGTTTATCTCGCCCCCGGTGCAAATGCATTGCAAGTCGTTAATGATGTCAACAAAGCCATAAAAGAACTCAGTCAACATTTCCCTGAAGATGTTGCTTATGAAATCCCTTATGACACCACATTATTTGTGAAAATGACAATAGAAGAAGTATTTATGACATTAATTCTCACTTTCTTTATCGTGGTTTTAGTGACTTATGTATTCTTGGGTGATTGGCGCGCAACACTGATCCCTACGCTTGCGATTCCCGTATCACTCATTGGTGTATTCACCATATTGTTTGCACTGGGTTATTCCATTAATACCATCACTTTATTTGCATTAGTGTTAGCGATTGGTTTAGTAGTGGATGATGCGATCGTTGTGGTTGAAAACGTTTCGCGGTTATTAAATGAAACGACTTTGACACCGCTTGAAGCGGCCATTCAATCTATGAAGGAAATTACCGGCCCCATTATTGCTACCACTTTGGTATTATTGGCCGTGTTTGTCCCTGTCGCATTTTTCCCTGGCATTCAAGGACAACTATACCGCCAATTCGCGGTGACCATTTCTGGCACAGTATTGATTTCAGGAATAGTCGCTTTAACTTTAAGTCCGGCATTATGCGCCATTTTATTACGCAAAGAAACGCCACCATTTAAAATCATTCAATTTTTCCAAGGGTTGCTGGATAATATCAGAAATCACTATGTTAAAGCGGTCGATTACTTATTAAAACGTCGCGCCATCGTGGGTGTCGCAGTTTTAATGAGCTTTGTATTATTTGCAATTATCTATCCAAAACTGCCCACGGGATTTTTACCAAATGAAGATCGTGGCGTTATTTTCATCCACGCACAACTCCCCGATGCTGCATCACTTGCGAGAACTGAAGATGTCATTAAACAAATCGAAGGCGTGTTAGCGCAAACACCTGGGATCCAAGATGTATTTAACGTCAATGGTTTTGATATATTAAATGGATCGAGTGCTTCCAATACGGGATTAGTCATTGCAGTATTAAAAAATTGGTCGGAGCGCCCTAAGGAAGCAAAAGATTTTTTTGGCCTACTCAATCAATTGCGAATGAAATTTAACCAAATCCCTTCTGCAAATATTTTTGCATTCAGCCTGCCTGCGATTCAAGGCCTAGGCACCACCAGCGGCTTTGATTTTTGGTTGCAAGACACGTCCGGGAAAACTCCTGAGGAGCTGGCACAAGTCACAAACGCCACCATTATCGCGGCCAATCAAAATCCTCGTTTAAATTCCGTATTTAGCAGCTTTGACACCAACACCCCACAATTATTTGTGAGTATCGATATTGATAAAGCCAAAATTCTAAAAGTTAATTTAAGTGATATTTACAATACCTTACAAGCGCAATTTGGCTCATTTTATGTGAATGATTTTACATATGTGAGCCGGGTTTTCCAGGTCATTATTCAAGCACAAAGCTTGTATCGCGATAATATTGATCGGATCAACCAGCTGTATGTGCGATCCCAAGACGGTCATATGGTCGGACTTGGAACCCTGGTATCCGTTAAAGAAATCTTAGGCCCACAAACCATTTCTCGTTACAATTTATTTAGAGCTGCATTAATTAATGGTGAAGCGGCCAAAGGTTACAGCTCAGGCGATGCGATTGCAGCCATGACCGATGTTGCAAAAAACGTTCTTCCTGAAGGCTTTTCATACTCTTGGTCTTCTTTGTCCTATCAAGAAGTGATTAATCAATCCAGTGGCGCCATTGTGTTTGTGATTGCGATCGTTTTTGCATACTTATTCTTAGTCGCTAATTATGAGAGTTTTGGCCTACCCCTAGCTGTATTATTCTCCGTCGGTATCGCCATGTTAGGCGCAGTCATTGGTATCGCAATAGGCCCCATCGATAACAATATTTACGCACAAATTGGCCTGGTTTTACTTATTGCACTTGCCAGTAAAAATGCTATCTTGATTGTTGAGTATGCCAGCCAATTACATAAGAAAGGCAAGGACGTAATGGCCGCCGCAAGTCAAGCAGCCCATCTACGCTTTCGCGCAGTGGTCATGACTGCTTTTTCATTTATTTTTGGTGTGCTACCCTTAGTATTTGCTACAGGTGCAGGGGCTATTAGTCGGCAATCCATAGGGATCACCGTGTTTTCCGGGATGCTGGCGGCAACGGTGGTAGGCATTTTGTGTATCCCCGTATTGTTTTGTATGATTGAACGTAAAAAGGATAAATAGAGGATATTATGCATTCTGAAGAAATAGTACGCCCAGTTGTTGGGCAGTGGTATTACGATCGTGCCAATGATAGGGAATTCGAAATTATCAATATCGATAAAGAAGAAGGCATCATTGAACTGCAATATCTTGAAGGCGAAAAAGAAGAAGTCGAGCTGGAATCCTGGGAAGATATGAATCTTGCAAAAATTGCAGAGCCCGCTGATTACGATGATGGCGTGGATAAAGATGATTTTGATGATGATGAATTAGCAGATCTCGATGAAGACGAGGAAGAGGATGATTGGGATTCTGATGACGATGATGGCTGGAATAATTAAATCCAGGGGTTTTTATGCGTCTTAAAGCAATCCTCCTACCCCTACTCACCTGCTATTGCCTGCAGCTCTTTGCTGCGGATGACATCGCGGCAACGCGAAAAAATTTTCTTTATGCAGAATCAGCCATAAAACAAGGCGATTTAGAGACTTATTACAAGCTAAAACCAGGCCTTAGCGATTATA
>CAZPAA010000238.1:0-3276 GCA_964584425.1 uncultured Gammaproteobacteria bacterium
GACTGGCGGCTGAATCGGTAGTCACCAGCGGATTACCCGTGCCACCTGCGAAAATCACCACGCGATTACGGCTTAAATGTTGAATGGCTTTGCGACGATCGTAGTGATCGACAAGACCGCTCATCGGGATTGCTGACATCACACGCGTGACAATACCCATGCGCTCGAGGGCATCACGCATCGCGAGTGCATTCATCACGGTTGCAAGCATTCCCATATTATCCGCGGTAATGCGATCAATCCCAGCTTGGGACAAGGTAGTACCCCGCACCAAATTGCCACCCCCAATCACCAAGCCCATTTGTACGCCCATATTCACCACTTCTTGAATTTCGGTGGCGATGCGCTCAAGGACTTTGGCATCGATGCCTAAAGGTGTACCGCCGGTTAAAGCTTCCCCGCTTAGTTTTAATAAAATGCGACTATAGGCCGGTTTTTTATGCGCTGGCATGTTTGCTGCTCTCCACTTGCGCCATCACTTCACTTGCAAAATCGACTTCTTGCTTTTCTATGCCTTCACCGACTGCAAAACGCGCAAAGGAAACCACCTCAGCCTTCTTAGATTTGAGTAAAGCACCGACGGTAATGTCTGGATCTTTAACATAGGCTTGGCCCAACAAGCTGACTTCATCCAAGAATTTATTGAGACGACCTTGAATCATTTTCTCAATCACTTCGGCGGGCTTGCCACTTTCTTGTGCTTGTGCGACATAAATCGCCTTCTCGCGTGCGATCACTTCTGGATCCACATCAGTAGGTGATACCACTTGGGGATTATTCGCGGCAATGTGCATTGCAATGTTTTTAGCAAGATCATTATCATCGCCCTTAACATGGACAACTACCCCAATCCGACCACTGTGTACATACATGCCTAAGCGGCCTTCTTTGATATTGAAGGTGGCAATGCGGCGAATATTGATATTCTCGCCAATTTTCGCAACCAGATTTTTGCGCGCTTCATCAACTGTACCCTCAGCGCTAAGACGTGCGTTTGATAAGACATCTTTATCTGCAATTTGATCATCCAATGCCAATTGGGTCACTGCACGGGTGAAATCAATAAAATTAGAATCACGTGCGACGAAGTCGGTTTCACAGTTAATTTCAGTCATGATTGCTTTTGTTTCATCACCGTTCATGCAAATCGTGATCAATCCTTCGGCGGCGGTGCGATGTGCTTTTTTATCCGCTTTGGCAGAACCCGCGGTACGCATGGCGGTAATCGCGGCTTCAATATCACCGTTGGCGCTGACCAATGCTTTTTTGCATTCCATCATCGGCGCATTGGTGCGCTCGCGTAATTCTCTGACTAATGCTGCTGAAATTTCCATTACAATCTCCTTGGTTATTCTTGCGTGGGGGCTTCATTGGTTTCATCTGTTTCAACAGAGGGTTCAACGGGTTTTGCCTTGACTGATTTGCGTTTGGCTTTTACCACCACTTCCTTCGCCGCTTCTATTTCAATCACTTCTTCAGCGCCTACAGCGTTTTTTGCACGTACTTCTAAAATCACATCGGCGATACTGCTGCTGTAAAATCTAATTGCGCGCATCGCATCGTCATTGCCAGGGATTAGAAAATCAACGCCTTTAGGTGAATGATTGGTATCCACCACACCAATAACGGGGATGCGTAAGCGATTAGCTTCTTGGATCGCGATTTTTTCTTGGCCAACGTCTACGACAAATATGGCATCGGGGAGTCCGCCCATATTTTTAATACCACCGATACTGCGCTCTAATTTGATTAATTCACGTTCTTTATCCAGCGCTTCTTTCTTGGAGAGTTGTGCTGAAAACTTTTCTTGTGCTGCTTGAAGATCTTTTAAGCGGCGGATCGATTGGCGAACGGTTTTGTAATTGGTTAACATGCCGCCTAGCCAACGATGGTCGACGAAGGGCATGCCGCAACGTTCAGCTTGTTCGCGGATGACGCCAGCTGCGGAGCGTTTGGTGCCTACAAAGAGGATTTTGCCATTTCTTGCGGCTAAGTTTGCGACGAAGGCTAAGGCTTCTTGAAATAAGGGCAAGGATTTTTCAAGGTTGATAATATGGATTTTATTGCGGATCCCGTAGATGTAGGGGGCCATTTGAGGGTCCCAGTAACGGGTTTGGTGGCCGAAGTGAACACCGGCTTGTAACATATCACGCATGGTAACTGACATAAGAAACTCCTTTGGGTTGTTGCCTCCATTTATCCCTACATTCCACCCTTTTTGGGGACCCGGAATGTGGTATCGATAAATGTGTGGGATTAATTAAATACCTGCGCCTTTTACGCGCTAGACTTTATACCACAAGTGCCATACAATCTCAACTTTTAAAAGGGTTCTAGTCCATGTCATTAATTAAAACGGCTCAAGATATTGAGAAGATGCGAATTGCCGGGCAGTTGGCTTGGCAAACTTTGAATCTTATGGATCAGTATATGCGGGAAGGGATGACTACCGAGGAATTGGACCGGATTTGTCATGATTTTATTGTGAATGAGTTGAAAGCGATTCCTGCTGCGCTGAATTATCGTGGGTTTCCTAAGTCGGTTTGTGTTTCGGTGAATCATCAAGTTTGTCATGGAATACCAGGACCGAAGAAACTTAAAGATGGCGATATTGTAAATGTCGATGCTGCGATCATTAAAGATGGATATTATGCAGATACCAGTAAGATGTATTTTGTCGGTAAGCCGTCTATTCTGGCTAAACGTTTGGTGGATGTGACCCAAGAATGTATGTATATGGGGATTCGGGCGGTTAAGCCTGGGGTTAAGCTTGGGGATATTGGTTCTATTATTCAAAAACATGCTGAAAAAAATGGATTCTCTATAGTACGAGAATATTGTGGGCATGGACTTGGAACGCAGTTTCATGAAGAACCGCAGGTTTTGCATTATGGTAAGGCGGGTACGGGTGAAGCGCTTGAGGCCGGAATGGTTTTTACCATTGAGCCGATGATCAATGCAGGCAAGCGCGAGATTAAATTATTGCCGGATGATTGGACGGTGGTAACCAAAGATCACAGTTTATCCGCGCAGTGGGAGCATACGATTTTGGTGACACCGACGGGGTATGAGGTATTAACTAAACGCCCGGAAGAGGATATTTAGCATATTATTTTTTGCTACAGATTTGTCATCACCATAAAGGATCCCCTCATCCGCCCTACGGGCACCTTCTCCCTGAGGGAGAAGGATCTCTTTCGTTATTCCTGTGGTTAACTAGAGAGATCCTTCTCCCTCAGGGAGAAGGTGCCCGTAGGGCGGATGAGGGGGAATTTA
>CAZPAA010000239.1:0-3274 GCA_964584425.1 uncultured Gammaproteobacteria bacterium
AAATATCAATGAATATATTAAAGATCTACCTGCAACTCAACGTCATGCTTATGCACAAGCTTTGCTAACAAAAGATTACATCGCAGCAAATATTAAAAATGAAGATCAATTATCTGTGGTATTAAAAGCACTTTCGCCCGCAGAGAGAATTCAGCTTCTTCAAGAAAAACAATTTGGGTTTAATACTGATAAATCATTGTTTATTGCCCAATTAAATTCACCAACCTTTACAGGGGACTTTGGAAAATCTTTTAATGCTCATGTTAAAAGCCTTAGTGACCTGAAAAATATTTTAGATCAATTAGATAATGATTCACTCAAATCTAGATTCCTAGCGCAAAAGTCTTCGATTGATATGACAAAAGAGAATATTAGCGGTGAAGACGCTGCCAAGCTTGTAGGTATGTTTGCTGGGAAACCCAGTCAATTAGAATATGCGAATAAGATAGTACCCAACAATATATTAGAAAAAGACCTAAGAGCTGTATTAGCTACAATGACTGCCAATGATGCTTATACATTTGTCACAAATCCAAAAAATATTTTCCCTGAGGTTGCAAATATTAAAGGGATACAAAATGAATTACTGCAAACAAGATTTGACATTAGTCTTGCGAGCATAAAAGCAAACGGCGTCGTTCCTAAAGAATTTTATCCCATCATTCAAAACAATGTTCAAAATTCACGAAACGTATTGGCTGCCCTGTATAACCCTGGGGGAGAACAAATACTTTTAAGCAATCTCCCCCTGCATCCACAAGTTAAGGCTGAAGCAACAAGAAGTCTCGGCCCACAACAACCACGGTCTGTGCCACAACCACATAGAGCTGCAGGGTATATGAAAGCTCCACAGCCTGCGGTTCAAACTCAAGTTCAAAAGAAATTTGCACCCAAAGCATCAACAAGCTTTATTCTACGTTGCTTTCAAACTTTCTATGCAGTGCTAACTGGACAGAATACCGCTAAGAAATTAGACGGCAATGTTAATTTTGGAAAACCACCAGTTGTGAACTCTTATGGTAATAAAGCTGTGACACCCGAAAGTGAGAACATTTCTGAACAAACTCAAAAGGTTGGCCATGTCAGCAAACTTGGGAGACACGGATAAACTCCATAAAAATTATGCTAAAATTACCTCAGCTATTTGCTGGGGACTGTTTATGCTTTCGGATCAATCCAATCACTCTGCCACACCCATGACAGTGATTCACTCCAATATTTACAACCCAGCGCCTACAATTAATCAACTCTTGTGCATAGTCGCTGAGGGCGAACAAGATAAAGCAGAAGAAATTCTCAAAAAATACCCACACTTACTTTTAGAATCGGGCGATGTCCAAGATTTATCCCAAAACTTTTTTAAAAAAATAACTCCACTCCAATACGCGATCTGGGCGCTCGATTGGAACATGTGGATGATGATCCTTAAATATTTACCCTATGAAGAAGCAAAAGCGCAAGCGAAACTGTTTGAAACTGGCGATTGGGTAATGGATAATGGCGTCACCGTCAGCTGGCAACCATTAATTGATGCGCTGCAGAAATACAACGATCATTTCGAAACCTGGTCATTTGCGCAGCGTGATCATCACTGGATCCACACAATTGGAGAACTCCAATTAAAACTCCCTGCGCATGCGATTAATGAAATTTGTCGACCCGATCGTTCTTTTTATATCACACCTGATTTTGAAAAACTGGGCCTACCGCGAACGCGCCAAACTGATAAAGGTGAGTGGTTTAGCGCAACCTATGACGGCGGTCGATTAGGCGAAAAATGGGCAGTAGTCAGAGGCGCATGGGATGAAGCACGCGCATCCGGCGCACCGAAATTTAATTCAACATTTATTTTTACTTTCCGTGCGGCGGATTTAAATCCAATGAAAAAATTGTTAGAAGTACGCACACGTCAGCGTGAACAACTGATTCATTTACTAAAAAATGAAGCTACGATACAGCACTCATATATGCGATCAAGAGTTTGATCGGATAGGCTAAAATTAAAACGGCCAATAATCCTGCGATCCACAACGCAATAAACCACAACCATTGTTTAAGTTTAGTACCCATGTTCATGATGACTTTTGCCACGGAAGGTGTAATAACAATACGCTGTATAACCTAAAATCAATGGCAACAACGGAACCACGCCCACCAACATCAACGATAAACTCGGCCCAACCGCTGCGGCATCAGTCAGCGTATAATGAAATGGCACAACCCATGGGTAAATACTCAGCCCAAATCCTAAATAACCCATAGAAAAAATCGCAAACGTTAAGAAAAATGGTCGAATTTCATTATGCGCACGATACAAATCGTGCCATAACCATAAAAATAAACCGAAAGTTAAAATCGGGATCGGCAGTAAATAATAAAAATTCGGCAAGCTAAACCAAAACTCGCGAATATGTGGGTGAATCAGTGGCATACAAATACTCACCGCAATCATCGCAATCCCCACAAAACACAACACATACGCCGCAACTTTTCGCGCCCATGCTTGCGTAATATCTTCGGTTTTCATCACCAGCCAAGTTGAGCCCAGTAACGCATAACCAAAAACAACAGCGATCCCGGTCATGATGCTAAAACCACTCGCCCAATCAAACGGCCCGCCTGAAAAGCTGCGCCCGTCAATGCTAACGCCTTGTACAAATGCGCCTAAAGTTACGCCCTGCATAAATGCTGCGCCAAGTGATCCAAAATGAAACACGTAATCCCACAAATACCGCGCCTTGCCTTCAGCTTTAAACCGAAATTCAAACGCCACACCACGCATAATTAAGCACAAAAGCATCATAATGATCGGCATATAAAATGCAGGTAATAAAATCGCATAAGCGAGAGGGAATGCCGCAAGCAAGCCTCCACCGCCCAATACCAACCAAGTTTCATTCCCATCCCAAAACGGTACTACTGAATTCATCATACGATTACGACATTTATCGCTAGGTGCAAAAGGGAAAATAATCCCAACCCCCAAATCAAATCCATCGAGTAACACATATAAAAAAACCGCGGTCGCAATCAAGGCACCCCAAATCATCGGTAAATCCAATATATGAGAAAAATCAAACATGATGATCTCCTTTATGGAAACCTCTAAAAATTAATTTCAAAATATAATAACTACCCGCGCCAAATACGAGCGTATACATCACCACAAATGCCAATAATGACCAAGCGACCTGTGGCCCTAAAATAGCGGGGGAGATGGAATCAACCGTACGGATCACGCCATAAGCAGTAAAGGGCTGCCGACCAATTTCCG
>CAZPAA010000240.1:0-3245 GCA_964584425.1 uncultured Gammaproteobacteria bacterium
GCGCAGCGAGTGGAAAGCGCTCGATCAGCAGCACGCCGGCGTGCCCAAGGCGCTGGGGGAACGCATCGACGGCCCCTGGGAAAAAGCCCACGCCCCCCGTAATGGCGAGGAGCGTAGGAACGAAGCAATCCAGGCAAAATCTATCGATAAGAACAGCGCTTTGCATCAAAGATTTCGCCTGGATTGCTTCGCTACGCTCGCAATGACGAGCTACGCTTGCAAAAACAAATCTTACTTAAACTTCCTGGCTCTTTAGCCAATAAAGCACCAGCATCGATGTAATGCCTGTGAAAAATATAATCAGGCCCACGGGCAACATTGTGCCATCGAAAAAATAACCCGCGAGCGCAATCAACCCGGCCATAATAAACAATCGAATGCAATTGGCCAGTGCCGATGCCACGCCGCGAATTTCTGGGAATACATTCATATAATCCCCAAAGAAAATATTGAGCGCGAGAGCAAACCCGCCGGTGAAAACAGTCATTGCGAGCGTGATCAACAAAGGATTTGTCCCTGCAAATAAAACAACCAGCAAGAATAATATCGCCCCGGTCACGGTGATAGATTTACCGACAATGCGAGTTTTATTGATCCCAAGTTTTGCAATAATATAACCAGATGCAAAGCTCACTGCAGCGAAAGTTAATAAAATAATCGCTTGATAATAACCATAAATTTTTTCATCCACACCTAAATGATCAATAAATACCAAAGATAAATTGGCAATATACGCAAAATAAGCGCCACAGATGCTGCAGATCAAATATAAATTCGCCATCGCCTTGCCATTTTTAAGTAGCTTAAAGTAACTTTGCATAATGGTCGGCACATGCATGCGCGCACGTTTTTCTTTATCGAGTGATTCTTTTACAAAAATCAATGCAAATAAAAATGCAAACGTTGCAATAGCCGCGACAAACATAAAATTGGCGCGCCAATTAAAACTTAAATATAAAAAACTACCGATGATCGGCGCAAATGACATGGCGAATGTAATAATACTGTTATAAATTCCCAGCATTTTCGCAGCCTTTTCTTGATTAAATGTATCAAAAATAATCGCGGCCGGTACTACAAACGCAACACTACTGCCCAAGCCTTGCATAAAGCGCCAGAATAACATGGCCTCAATACTATTCACCATAAAACAGGCCACACTGCTTATCGAGAATAAACCCATACCCAATAATAAAATCGGCCTTCTTCCATAAGAATCCGCCAGTGGCCCATAAAATAAACTCGCGATGCATAAGCCTAAAAAATTCACGCTGATGATCATCTGAATTTTACTTTCGGTGGTCGCAAAATAGTCTTTTAATGCAGGGAAACTAGGCACAAAAATATCCGTTTCCACCGCAGCGCTGATGATCACTAAAACGACAGCGGACATGGTAATAAATGCTTGTGTAAACAAGTTCTTGATACTCATAAAGAGTCTCCTTAAGGGCAGCCTATGATAAAGTAAATTGAAATATAAAGATACGGTGGAAAATACGCTAATGCGTGATGGAGAGTGAATTGTTCATCAAAGCACCTGAATATAATGTGGGTGTGGGTCTGATTTTATGTATTGTTAAAATAAATGTCAAGCCCCTTAAAACAGAGGCTCGCACAAATTACTTTGTCGCACGTACCGCTAACGCACTGATAATATAAATCCATCCGGTAAATACCAGATCGATACCAATGAATAAACCAATGATAAATAAGCCTGACATCGGCCATTCGATTAAGATTAATAGCCCCAATAATAGGGTCAAAATACTACTGGCTAAGCGCCAACCGCGGTTGGTGACTTCGCGCGTTAAGGTGGAAACGATACGGAATATCCCTAGGACTATATAAAAAATGGCCAATAATAATGTGAGGGTGATTGAGCCTGCCAATGGTCCTTTAATTAAAATGATCCCGGCGATTAAATATAAAATCCCCATGGCAAGATGCATGGAAAATTCGCTCCATTTTCCCCAGCTGGTTCTGAAGCTATCAAAAATGATCATAACGCCGGTGATGGTTAATAACGCGCCTAGAAAAATAACGGAGATGACGGTAGTCGCTGATGCGTAAGTAATGGCCAGAATGCCCAATATGACCAAAGCAATGCCCCAAACGAGCAACCAGCCCCAATGATTATTGATTGAATTATCCATCATGATCCCCTTCGATTGAGAGTAAATGGATAAAGTATAGTTGAAATTTCTAAGGTGCCCTTTAAGGCAAATTTCCTAATGAGACAAAACTTTGGCAGGGCTCCCGTCCAAAAGGGTGACATGGGGACGTTTTCAAAAGTTGGCTACCGCAAAGCCTATCGCAAAACTTTTGAAAACGTCCCCATGTCACCCTTTTGGAAAGAGTATCGTTTTAAAGTTTTGTACTTTATTAAGAGATGAGGTTGCGAATACTGTTTCTTGGGTTTTTGCATCTACCCCTTTATGAAATTTCTGCCAGGCCCTGTGTTTCTAGCCATTCTCCTTCCTCGTCTCTGAATAAAATACAAAACTTAAAACAACACTTCTTCCAAAAGGGTGACATGGGGGCTTTTTCAAAAGTTTTGCGATAGGCTTTGCGGTAGCCAACTTTTGAAAAAGCCCCCATGTCACCCTTTTGGACGGGAGCCAAGCAAAGTTTTGTCTCATTCGCAATGACGGGGCTCGCTTCTTCAAACGAAATGGCTATAGTTACTCTTCCACAAGCACCAGTGGCAGATAACGCGGATACCATAGGATATTATCAACCAACTCGCTAACCTTAACGCCCTGCCCTATTCTATCGACCCCATCTTTTCTGGCTTGCTCGGCAACGCGCTGCGCGATGATATATGACGCTTTACGTGCTTCGATAAACGCGGGTAATAACGGTGCATTGGGATCGGTCAAACTGGGTGAGAGTTCACTTAATGCTTCACACGCCGCCCAAATCATATTATCCGTGACTAAACGTGCACGAACTGCAAGCGTACCTAAACCAATGCCGGGGAATGCCAAAGCATTATTACACTGCGCAATCGGATGCAATTTACCATTGTAATTTACCGGATCAAATGGACTGCCAGTTGCAATCAACGCACGCCCTTGCGACCATTCATATAAATTCGCTGCACTGGCTTCACTTTTTGCAGTGGGATTTGACAACGGCATAATAATCGGATTATCAATATGACTTGTCATCGTGCGCAACATTTCTTCAGTTAAAGCTCCGGCTACCGCTGAGGTACAAATGCAGAACGTGGTTTTGACATTCGC
>CAZPAA010000241.1:0-3203 GCA_964584425.1 uncultured Gammaproteobacteria bacterium
CGCGTTGCTCGCAGTCGCAATGACGGAGCTAGATTCGCATCTTGAAGTGAAATGGATATATACAAAAAATGATTGACGCGTGTTGCGTCACGCGCTATAATTTCCCTTATGATTAAATCATTCAAGCATAAAGGATTAAGCTTGTTTTTTGAGACCGGTTCTTTAGCAGGGATTCAAGCCAAACATAAAAACCGGCTCAGGATGCAATTGGCTGCTTTAAATACCGCGACCATCATTGAAGATATGGATTTGCCAGGCTATCGGCTACACCCCCTAAAAGGACAGCAGAAAAATTTATGGTCCATAACGGTTAATGGAAATTGGCGCGTCACTTTTGAGTTTAATGCAGGTGATGTTTACATTGTAAATTACGAGGACTACCACTAATGTCTATTATGCATAATCCACCCCATCCTGGGCAGTTTATTAAAGACACTTATTTAGCACATACGAATATGAGTATGCGTAAAATTGCTGAGAGTTTAGACGTATCTGCTTCCACCTTTAATCGGTTGGTAAAAGCTCAAAGTGATGTTTCACCAGAAATGGCATTTAGACTTGCAAAAGCTTTAGGCCGCACTCCTGAAAGCTGGCTGGCGATGCAAGCACAATACGATTTATGGAAAATTGGTAAGAAAATTCATTTAAACAATGTACATAAATTAGATATTGTTTGGGTGAATTAAGAAAACAAAAAAGGAGGATCCCTCCCCCTTTTTTGCTAGAAACATAGACCGGTAATTACATCATACCGCCCATGCCTCCCATTCCGCCCATACCACCCATGCCGCCGCCCATGTCTGCTGGAGCGTTGTCAGCTTTTGGTAGTTCTGCGACCATCGCTTCAGTCGTGATCATAAGACCCGCGATTGAGGATGCATTTTGTAATGCGGTACGTACTACTTTAGTGGGATCTAAGATACCCATTTGTAGCATGTCACCAAATTCACCGGTCGCTGCGTTATAACCAAAGCTGCCTTTTTCTTGCAGTACGCGGTTAACAACAACAGAAGATTCATCACCGGCATTGGTTACGATTTGACGTAGAGGCGCTTGCATCGCACGTAGGGCTAAATTAATACCCATGGTTTGATCATCGTTATCGCCTTTTAGATCTTTAATCGTTTGCAATGCACGAATGAGTGCCACACCGCCGCCAGGCACTACGCCTTCTTCGACGGCTGCGCGAGTTGCATGCAATGCATCTTCCACGCGGGCTTTTTTCTCTTTCATTTCAACTTCAGTCGCAGCCCCAACTTTGATCACGGCAACACCGCCCGCTAATTTCGCGACACGTTCTTGCAATTTTTCACGATCATAATCGGAAGAGGTTTCTTCAACTTGCGCGCGAATTTGCTTAACGCGGGCTTCGATATCGCCTGGAGAACCAGCACCATCAATAATCGTGGTGTTGTCTTTGGTGATAACGACACGTTTCGCAGAACCTAAGCTGTCGACGTTTGCATTTTCTAAGCTTAAGCCGACTTCTTCTGCAATCACGGTTGCGCCAGTTAATACTGCGATATCTTGTAACATGGCTTTACGACGATCGCCAAAACCAGGGGCTTTGACTGCGCAGACTTTAACAACGCCGCGAATGGTGTTCACAACTAGTGTTGCTAATGCTTCGCCTTCGACATCTTCAGCAATGATCAATAAAGGTTTACCAGATTTAGCAACGCCTTCAAGCACCGGTAACATTTCACGAATATTAGCGATTTTTTTATCGACTAATAAAATGTAAGGATGTTCTAATTCACAAGTCATATTGGCTTGGTTGGTGACGAAGTAAGGAGATAAATAACCTCTGTCAAATTGCATCCCTTCAACGATATCCAGTTCATTTTCAAAACCGGAACCATCTTCAACCGTAATAACGCCTTCTTTACCGACTTTAGACATTGCATCGGCAATGATTTGACCAATCACTGAATCGGAGTTTGCAGAAATCGTACCGACTTGTGCGATGGCTTTATCATCTTTGCAAGGTTGCGATAAACTTTTCAAGCTTTCTACTGCTTTAACCACGGCTTTATCAATACCGCGTTTGAGATCCATCGGATTTGCACCCGCAGCCACCGCTTTAATGCCTTCAAGCAGAATCGCTTGTGCTAATACCGTTGCGGTAGTAGTACCATCACCTGCTTCATCAGAAGTATGGGAAGCCACTTCTTTAACCATTTGCGCGCCCATGTTTTCAAATCTGTCTTTAAGCTCGATTTCTTTCGCAACAGACACACCATCTTTAGTAATGGTGGTTGCGCCAAAAGAGCGTTCCAACACTACGTTACGGCTCTTAGGACCTAGAGTCACTTTCACCGCATTCGCGAGAATATTCATGCCATTCACCATGCGTGAACGTGCATCTTCAGCAAAACGAATTTCTTTTGCAGCCATTTTTCACCTTCTTAATATTGTTAAATTAACCTTGAATCACGCCCATGATGTCATCTTCACGCATCACGAGATAATCTTGATCTGCCACTTTGACTTCCGTGCCAGCATATTTGCCAAATAATACGGTGTCGCCGACTTTGACGTCTAATGGGCGAACACTGCCATTTTCTAACAATTTACCATTGCCAATGGCAATCACTTGCCCACGGCTGGGTTTTTCCTTTGCCGTATCGGGGATATAAATCCCACCTGCGGTTTTTTCATTTTCTTCCAAACGTTGCACTAAAACACGGTCGTGCAGTGGGCGAATTTTTACATCTGCCATATTTCTCTCCAGTTGTCAGTTGATTTTTTAGCACTCTTTTGCTTTGAGTGCCAATGATATGGGGGTGGTTCTTTGGTTGTCAAGGGGTGGATGAAAAATAAGCAAGGTGGATTTCTCTAAAAGGATCCCCCTTTGAAAAAAGGGGGGGGCCCGAAGGGCGGGGGATTTAAAATGTCTGTTTGTACCATAGAGCTCTTTTCTGACCTACCGCCATCCCCCTCCATGGTCACAGCTTAAACTCTATAATTGCTTATATTTCAATGAGATAAACTATTGCGTTTGTTAAACAACCTAGGTAGAATGGAGGAGTTATTGAAGTAAAGTTGAGAAGAGGAATACTATCGTGCCAGCAAACCCAGGTGTACAAGAAAAATATACAGAATCACTTGTTGTTCCAAAAGGAAAAAAAGCACCAACGAAGGACGTAGCATCATTAAAAAGAAATGATAATCCAATCACTGAAACAGCTCTAACACCCAAA
>CAZPAA010000242.1:0-3198 GCA_964584425.1 uncultured Gammaproteobacteria bacterium
ATATAGATCCAACAGTGCTTTCGTTGAGAAGGAGCTTCATCGCTTATTATTCACGGATCAATATAAAGAGGTCATTGCCTATGTAAGATCGCCTCTATATTTAAGAAAACCAATAACCTATCAAAAACAATGGCTAGAAGATTATATACCCAATAAAACGTTTTACTTATCTGATATAGAGCTCCTCGGATTGAGGGAACATGGCAAGCGTGTTTCTGATCGCGCGGCCGCAGGGACTTATGCAAGACGTATTTATAATCGATTATTAATTGATCTTTCTTATAATTCATCTCGCTTGGAAGGAAATACTTATTCCTTATTGGACACCGAAAAATTAATTATTGAGGGAGAGAGTGTTGCTGGCAAGCCAAATGAAGAAAAAATAATGATTCTTAATCATAAAGAAGCCATTCGCTATTTGATTGAAAATGCGCACAAGAACGAAATAAATTTCGAAACAATTTGTACAATACATTATTTACTTGCTGATGGATTATTATTGGCAGGGCGCGCAGGGATTATACGTGATCATGAGGTAAGAATAGGGGGTTCTACTTATCTTCCCGTAGATAATAAATTAAAGCTCGAACAATTATTAAGGACAATATGTACAAAAGCGGCTTTGATAAATGATCCATATGAGCAAAGTTTTTTCCTATTGGTACATATTGCTTATTTGCAGGCATTTGAGGATGTGAATAAGCGTACTTCGCGCTTGAGTGCAAATATTCCACTGATTAAAAATAATCTTGTTCCATTATCATTTAATGATATTTATAAAGAAGATTATCATGATGCGATGATTGTTGTTTATGAGCTCAATGATATCCGTCCATTGGCTTCATTATACGAATTTTCATATCGCAAGACGTGTGAGCAATATAATGCCAGCGTTGAATCACTTGGGTTTGATGAAATAAAAATTACTTATCGTAGACAAAGGCGTGAGATCTTAAAAAATATTATTACGCTGCAATTAACCGGTGAAAATATTTTGAATTATATCAATCAGCAAGCCTTGGCTTTAATTCCAGAAGGGGATCAAGCTGCATTTGTTCAAACCATCCATGAAGATTTAAATGCATTAGCGCCCAGCTGGATTGCTGGGCTTGGCATTACAATAGAACAACTCAAGGCTTGGCAGCAGTTACAGTCATAATCACATATCTGCCCCCACCGCGACAGCATTTAACACCGCTGCGATGCGGATTGCAGCCTGGATGCTGGCTAACGAAGCTTGTTCCTTTTTTAATTTTTCGGTATGCGCATCCATACACATTCCACAGCCATTGAGGGCGCTCACGGCTAGTGCGGCTAATTCAAAATCTGTAGAATCAACGCCATGATTACCTAATCCGCTCATGCGTAACATCGGATTCATGCTGCTAAAATTTTTATCTTGTACCAAATGGGTGAAGCGATAATACACATTATTCATTGCCATCAATGATGCACAAGTTTTAGCGGCATTACATAATGCATCGTTTGTTTGTTCAGCAAAGTGATTACGGATAATTGTTTGCAACTCAACATGACGTAATGCATAGCTACATGATAATGCGGTCAATGCGATTTGTGCTGGAGTTAAGGTTTGATCTTCACTTAGAATTCGCTCAAAATTAATTTTGGTATCTTTGATATGATCTAAATTCATGATTGTGCTCCGTTCAAAGTAGGTTGACCTTTCTCCCAATTACAGGGACATAATTCATCGGTTTGTAGCGCATCTAATACGCGTAACACTTCTTTAGGATTGCGCCCGACATTATCTTCTGTGACCATGACAAAACGGATCACATTGTGCGGGTCGACAATATAAGTCGCGCGTTTTGCAACGCCGCTTTTATCTAAAATGCCTAAATCGCTGGATAACTGCCGATTAAGATCAGAGAGCATCGGAATCGGAAGATTATGTAAATTTTTATCATGTTGCTTCCATGCTAAATGCACATATTCTGAATCCACACTCACGCCCAGCACTTTCGCATCTCGCTCCAAAAATGCGCTGCTCAATTTACCAAATTCAGCAATCTCGGTCGGGCAAACAAAAGTAAAATCCTTAGGCCAGAAAAAATACACTTTCCATAGACCCTCAAAACTATGATGATGAATATCAATAAATTGCTCGCCTTCAACAGCGCTCACATGAAACTGCGGAAACTCGTCTTTAATACCTAACATGATGTGCTCCAAATTAAACGGTGATAAGGGAAAGGTTACACCAGTAGGAGATATGTGGAAAATTGATTGTATCGATGGAAATGATAGGTATAAACTATGAAGGTTCTAGTTCTTGCAATAGAAAATCTTTAAGGGGAATTAAATGGATTACATGATCTCCCTCAATAAACTCAGCGCTTTCTTCTAAGGTTACGATATAACCGTGCTTTATTTTGAAAAATTGCATGGCTTCAATTAAAGCTCTAAGTTCTCTCGTTTTTATTTTTGGATCTTGTAGCGTTAATGTGACTTGAATACACCGTATGTTTTTACCGCTTTGGACAACAAAATCAACTTCAAAACCACTTTTAGTTTTGTAATAAAAAACATGTTCATAACGCATTTTTAATGAAATAAAAACAACATTTTCTATGATCTTGCCTATGTTTTCTGAAAATTTAAATGCCATTGCGTTAAAAAATCCCACATCAATCGCATATATTTTTTTAGGACTGCGAATTTGTTTTTTAACGGAATATGAAAACTCTTCTACTTGGAAAATTAAAAATGCTTCTTGACATGCGAAAATATATTCTTTAATCGTTTTATCATTTAAATCAAATAATATTGATAATTTATTATACGTAAACAGACTGGAAATATTGGATATCAAATAAAAAAACATACGTTCAAGCATAATGGGTTTTTTTGCTTTTATTCGTTTAGCGACATCTTCATATAAAATTGATTTTGCATAAGCATTGAGAATATCGTGAGCAAGTCCCTTATTGCTTAAATCGACAATCTCAGGGAATCCGCCATTTTGTAAATAGGCTTGCAGTATTTCATTGATCACACCATCATGAGTTATTCTATCAAGTGCGGTCTCAAACGCAATTGTATGCGAAGATAATAGTTCTTGGAAAGAAAGCGGATAGACCATTAATGGCAATGTTCGACCCGAAAGCGCGGTAAGTAAATCATTAGATAATAATTGTGAATTAGAACCGGTGATCACAAATTTAATATTTTTATTTT
>CAZPAA010000243.1:0-3197 GCA_964584425.1 uncultured Gammaproteobacteria bacterium
TTGTGCCCCTCCCTTGGGTTTTTTTAAAAGGGGGGTGGGAATTTGCCCCCACCCTTTATTGAGTTCGGGATCGCGGCGACGCATGTCTTTAAGATAACCAATAGGTTGCGTGGAATCTGTGACCGCTGAGATCACATCGACTATTGCAAACCACCATTCTTCATTATGCCATGTACGGCGAATGGTTTTTTCCTTAAATAATACAATGGCAGTGCTTTTATCCATATTTATGCTCCTTTATGATTCATTTTAACATGTATAAAAAACATTTAAAAGATTAAATTTGTTTAATATAACAAATATGTTTCATGAAAGTTTGTCGAAGTTCAATGATGGTACGGCCTCATAAAATAAATTTACAGTCTATAATTGTATGTATTTATCTCCCCAAACAAGGAAAAGCCATGAAAAACCTAATCAAAAAAATTCATCATTTCGACGTACATAAACATATGAGTCTTGTGGGGCTGATTGGGATCTTAATTTACATGATCACCCAGTCCCTGGAGACCTTGGGCGTTGTCAATGTATGCCCGTTTTGCCAAACTATTCGGGTGTGTATCGGTCTTATCGGTTTACTGATGATTTTGCCGTTCCATCACATTTACAGCAAGCTATGTACTGTGGTTATTGGTTTTATGGGCGCACATGTCGCTGCGGCGGGTCTTTTCATTAATATTCAGCGCGATACTTTTATCAACGAATTTACCGTGCTTGCAGCCGCAGCACTGTTTATTTTGGCTGCGCAAGTGATGATTATGCTGAGTTTTAAATCGAAATAAAAATTGATTTAGGTATTAAAAAAATCATCCACTGATATAGCGTGGTGAAAATAATTAAGCGCTGATAATGCTTTGTCCATTCCAAAACGTGAGATCAGCGCTTTTTCTATAGTATAACCATGCGGCACTGAAATCAGTTTGCATTTTCTTTCAATTTCAGGAACAATTGCAGTAGAAATAGGTTCACTGTGATATTTTAACTCACATACAGTAATCACCTTATCTTGTCTTACAAAAACAAGATCGATTTGAAATTTTTGATCTGTTTTATGAAATAAAGGACCAAAGTGTAATACTTGATCAGAAAACCCCATTAGATTTGCCATATATAAAGCGTTTTTTAAACAAAAATTCTCAAATGCAAAACCAAGCCATGATGACCAACTGGATTTGATTATTTCAGAAAATAAATTTCGGGTATTATTTTGAGAGATAAGCTTGAGATTGGGTTCAACATATTTAAAATAAAATCGCAGGTATTCATCAGTCAATTTATACTTGATTAATTTGCTATTGAGCCCTTTGTTATATGGAATGTAACTTGAAATAAAAGAGGTTTGTTCAAGATTTTTTAAATAAATTTTTAGCCCACCGCCTGAAGAGATATTGACGTATTTAGATATTTCTTCTAAAGAGTAAACGCCATTTTGCAGTGCCAACACAATCGCTTCATAGGTTTTATATTCTTTAAATTGGCTAAAAAATACACGGTCGTATTCTTTTACAAACAGGCCATTTTTAATGAAAAATAAACGATTCATGTTTTGATCAAAAGATTTATTCGGATCAATTTCTTGTAAGTATTTTGGGATTCCACCTAAAATCAATGCATAGAGCAGTGCTTCGTCCCGGCTTCGTTTTCCATCTAGCAATTGGTAAATTTCATTAGGTGCTAAGGGGGAAAGACAAAGTTCCCAATTGACTCTTCCATAGAGGGCTTTTGAATGAATAACACGCTTTACCATATATGAGGAAATTGAACCACAAAGAATTAACATGACATTTTGTTTTTTCCAATGTTTATCCCAATATAATTTGATCAAACTGACCAGTTTGGATCGATTAGCTGCCAACCACTGGAATTCATCCATAGAGAAAATAATTTTTCTTTTTTGTTGTTCAAAATATCTCGTCAGATAGTCAAATAAAGAGTTCCAATCTGTAAATGAGAGCTGCTTTGCAAGCGGTTCATTCAGTTGCTGGAAAATCTG
The DNA here is from genome assembly GCA_964584425.1 of uncultured Gammaproteobacteria bacterium. Lineage (GTDB taxonomy): Bacteria > Pseudomonadota > Gammaproteobacteria > JABCZS01 > JABCZS01 > JABCZS01. The sequence goes on from CAZPAA010000243.1 coordinate 1,994, forward strand.
GTGCGTAACTTGTTTAATCTGTTCTTTGGTTTGTTCCCCTTCCAGGCCTTCAATAGAGATATGTGCTTTATGTGCAACAAATTTTTCAATGAGCGTGCTTTTGCCAATACGGCGACGGCCATAGATAACAACACATTGGCCATCGGGTAGGCGATAAAGTCGCTCAAGCTCTTGTAACTCATTGATTCTTCCGATAAATTTCATGGTTTTACTTATCCGCATATAGAGTGATTTGTTTTTATGTGCGGATAAAGTGGTTTTAAATGTATTTATCCGCACACAAAGTATATATATTCAATGTGCGGATAACAAGTGTTTTTTTAAAAAATTATGCTATTCTAAATTTGTTAACTTTCCCCTCAATAAAATAGCGAATAGCATGATATGAAAAAAGATCTCTATGGTTGCCCTGTGTCAACAGATTCTAGCGCGGTGATCGATGCCATCAATCATTTTCATGATCAGCTGTTAAATTCAGGCACCCAAGGCGCAAAAATTTTAGAAGCGGCCAAGGCACATCCTGACTCTGTGTTGATCCAATGTTATGCAGCCGCATTATTATTGTATGGACAAGACAGCACGCTTGATTCTGCAGCATTAAAACATTTGAATAAAGCAGAATTTTTGCTGAAAAAAGTGAGTGAGCGTGAGCGGCTTATTTATCAAGCGATAAAAGCGTGGTATCGCGTTGATCATGAATTAGCTTTAACTTTACTCACCGAAATTACTACCCAATATCCCAGCGATGTAACGAGTGCAAAATTCGCAGAATGGTTATTTTATTGCACAGGCCAAGCGTATCAGCACAAACCTTTTTTAGCGTTGTGCGAAAAAATGCATGTACATTGCAAACAACATCCGGGTTTTTTAGCAACGCATTCTTTTGCCCTAGAATTAAATCACCGTTATAAAGAAGCGATGGATATGGCTTTGCAGGCGATTGATCAAAATCCAGTGTCACCGTGGGCGCATCACACCGTTGGGCATACGACTTTAAATACTTCGCAAATTGATAAAGGTCTTGAACTCTATAAACGTTATGCACCTACTTGGGAGAATATTTTATCTTTTTTACGCGGGCATTTGTATTGGCATTATGCGCTTTTTCCCGTTGCAAATCGTGACAAAGATGCAGCGAATCAATTTTATCAAGGTGGGATGTGGGGCACAAATATGGATGCAAAATTAGAACATGTTGATGCAA
>CAZPAA010000244.1:0-3189 GCA_964584425.1 uncultured Gammaproteobacteria bacterium
TGACTGTTTCACCACAAAATGACACGCAATCTGAATTGGTGCAGGCCGCTCTATGGGCAAAAGATTTACTCAATAAGAATCCTGAGTTACCTATTGGTGTGATTGTCCCAGACTTGGCGCTTCGATTTAATGAAGTTGAACAAGTTTTTGCAAAAATTTTAATGCCGCAAACTTTGCTTGCTAATCATTATTTCGATCAAAAGCCTTATAATATTTCTTCGGGGAGTGCTTTGACAGATTTTCCGATTATTGCAATTGTATTTGAATTATTAAGATATAATCCTAGAAAAATATTGCCTGAAAATTTAAGTCAGATTTTGTTGTCGCCATTTATTGCGCTGGAGAATTGCTCTTATCTCGAGCGGGCGAGATTGGATATGGATATTAAATTTGACAAATCCCCCCCGCCCCCCTTTTTCAAAGGGGGAATAAGCCGTTATGTTCAGCGCTTGCCTAGTGAATGGGCGCTTGAGTTCAAAAAAACTTTGCAAGCATGGGGATGGCCAGGGGAACGGGTGCTGAATAGTTTAGAGTATCAAGTGATAGAGCGGTTTTATGAATTACTCGTAGACTTTTCAACGTTAGATGTAGTGCAAAAACCTTTATCATTTTTTGAAGCCTGTAGTTTATTGTTCCAGCAAGCAAAAACCGTGCTCTTTCAGGGCGAGAGTGAAAATGCAAATTTGCAGATTCTAGGTGCGCTAGAAGGTGAGGGATTATATTTTCATGCCTTATGGGTGATGGGATTACACCATGAAAACTGGCCACAAGCTTGCGCACCGCATCCTTTTTTGCCCATTGAATTGCAACGTCTACATCATATGCCACATGCATCAAATGAACGTGAATATATTTTTGCAAGCCATTTAACGAAGCGATTTACTGAGCAAGCGCAAACCGTTATTTTAAGTTACCCACAACAGGAAAATGATAAAACTTTAATGCCAAGTAGTTTGATTAAAGATTATCCAATATTGGCGCGTAAAGAAACTGATAATATACCTGAATTTTACTACCCAAAATTAGAACTTGAAACTTGGGAAGAAAAACCTGTTCCTCTTAAGCAAGAACATTATATTGCAGGCGGCGTTGGCTTATTGCAATCACAAAGTGCATGCCCATTTCAAGCATTTGCGCGTTATCGGCTTAAAGCACAGATGCCCGATCCCATTCAAACCGGATTGTCTTATGCTGAGCGTGGCGAACTTGTACATGCAACGCTAGAATATTTTTGGAAAACTGTGAAGACCTCAGCGCAACTGCTAAAAATGCTTGACAAAGAAATTGAACAATTACTGGATGAGGCCATTGATTCTGCACTCGCGCAATTATCAACTCATCATTCGCAAAATCATTTAGATATTGAAAAAACCAGATTAAAAAAACTTATATCAGATTGGATCTTGTTAGAAAAAGCTCGCCCAGAATTTTCTGTTGTTTTTACTGAGAAAAAAATCGCAATCACTTTATCTAAAATAAAACTGCGCGCACGAATAGATAGAATCGATCAATTAACAACAGGCGAAATTTTATTGGTTGATTATAAAACAGGTAAAATGAATACACCCGATTGGTTGGAATCTCGCCCAAGCCAAGTGCAGCTACCTTTGTATGCATTAAACCATCCCAATACACAAGGCGTGTCATATGCAATCGTTAGATCCAATGAACATCAATTTATTGATTTATTCGCTCATCAAACACAAGCACAATTTAATTTATCCTGGCCAGAATTATTATCACATTGGCAACAAGTGCTCATATCATTAGCTGATGAATTCTATCAAGGAAGCGCGCAGGCGTCGCCAAAAGATGGCGTTGAAACCTGTCGATATTGTGATCTTGAATTGTTATGTAGGATCAGGAGTTAGAGATGGACAGCCATATCAGACAACAAGCACTCAATCCCCATCAATCATTCATTGTTGAAGCCCCCGCTGGCTCAGGTAAAACGGAATTATTGGTTCAGCGCTTTTTGAGTTTGTTGGCAACCTGCGTTCGCTTTCCTGAGGAAATACTCGCTATCACGTTTACGCGCAAAGCTGCACATGAAATGCGAACACGGATCATTCTAGCCTTGGAAAGAGCAGCAAATAATGATACGCAAACTATGCAAAGCACCACAGTTGAACTCGCTCGTAAAGTGTTACTCCGAGATAAAAACGAAAATTGGAAGCTCACTGAAAATCCTAATCGTCTGTGTATTCAAACTATCGATGCGCTGTGCATGCGTTTAACCAAGCAAATGCCCGTTGTTTCAGGAATGGGCGGTGATGCGGGGATGGCATTGAATGATAGCATTTATCAAAAAACTGTTCAGGCGATTTTAGCAACGCTTGATGATAAAACACCCTGGCAAAATGATTTAATGCAAATATTTACCCATTTTGATAATCAATATGGGGTCATCGAAAGTTTATTCGTCGATATGCTTAAAAAACGTGATCAATGGCTGCCCTATATCATGGGAATAGATAATAGATCTATTTTGAAGCAGCAATTTGAGCAGCATTTAAATAATATTACTTTAGATATTTTGATCAAAATACAGCAATATTTCCCGAGTGAAATCGCTAAAACATTACTGCCGCTGGCGCAATATGCAGGGCTTAATTTAAGCACCTGGCCAAAAGCAGAACCAAGTGCATTACCACAATGGTTAGCCATTGCAGAATTATTGCTCACGAAAGAAGGTGAATACCGTAAACAAGTCGATAAACGAACCGGCTTCCCACCCAATCCTAGCAATGATAATAAAAAAATTATGCAGGAACTATTGATTGAATTACAAGCACATCAAGAACTTAAGCAAGCACTTCAATTATTACGTGAAGCACCGCCCTTACAATACAGCGAAAGTAGCTGGGAATTTTTACAAGCACTCTTAAGTGTATTACCAATTATAGTGGCGCAATTAATTGTCAGCTTTGCTCAACAGGGTCAAGTTGATTTTATTGAAGTGGCTACACGTGCACTTCAAGCCTTAGGTGATACATTGGATCCAACCGACTTAGCATTAGTATTAGATTATCAAATACAGCATATTTTAGTCGATGAAATCCAAGACACATCCATTACTCAATTTAGATTATTAGAAAAAATGACCGCAACATGGCAATCTCGCGATGGTCGTACATTGTTTCTAGTCGGCGACCCGATGCAATCGATTTATCATTTCCGACATGCGAA
>CAZPAA010000245.1:0-3186 GCA_964584425.1 uncultured Gammaproteobacteria bacterium
CCTTTTCTGAAGAACAGGAACCGGGCCCTTATCTTTAAATTAAACTACTGGTTGAACGGGTAAGAAAGGAAACGGGTGAATGGCTGGCTGGTTGCGAAAAAGTAACAATGCTTCCATGCTAAATATTGTGCACATTACTAGCCAGCGTTCGAACTTTTTATTGGAGGTTTAAGCGCAATTCAGGAATTTTTGAATTTTTCTACAAATACTAAAGGCCACTTGCGGAACTGATTGTCCTAATGACAATACAGAAACGCCTAAGATTAGTGACTTCATTTTCAATCTCTATGCGTTTTATAATAAGCGTCTAATAGCATAAATTTACGTGTTGTACGCTATCTGATATGACAGCCATTGTCAGAATATTCTCCCTTATTTCTTATCTTTTAATTTTCCTTCAAGGATCAATGATTTTAGTTCCACTTGGTTCATTCTTGGTAACGGGAATATTTACGGCAGAACCTTTAATGAAAATTCTTATAATCCTTGCAGACATTTCTCTGCTTTTCCTAATAATTATTCCATTTAATAAAAGGACAAAATGGACTTCACTTTGGGAGCTAATTGCATTTTTTGGTCTTTTACTTCCATTACTAAAAATTCTTATGTCCTTTTCGTTTGGCTGGTTTAATTACTTTTTATTTCTGTTCCCTGTTGGATGTTTTATTGTGTTTTTTCCATTATCAATTTACTTGGCTCATAGGGACTTTAATAGGAACCGAAAGAACTTAATAACAAAATGATACATCAGACAGCGTACAACAAGCGGGTTGGTGCAAGCGGGCGACTCGATAAGGTCATCTCCACTATCCTAATTAACTTTTGTAACTTGGCCGTATCAGAGAAAATTACGGCCAAGTGTGGGCGCGACCGATCTTGGAACCGCCAGCACCAACCCGTGAAACGTTGTGCGTCATGCTTTGCAAGACACTTTATCATAACAGTGCTACAAAAAAATTACTATGAAAAGAAGAACTTTTATAAAAAACACTTCTTACGTCGCCTTTGGTATTAGTGTATTTGGAAACATTAGTTGGAAAGATGGAAAATTCGTTGGCGACACTCCAACTACCACAGATATTTTGGGACCTTTTTACAGACCTAATTCACCAATAAGGGTTGACATTAACCCTAAAGAATTTAAAGGCGAACGATTACATCTTTCGGGAACCATTTTTAAAGACGATGGAAAAACGCGTTACGAAAATTGCATGGTGGAAATATGGCAATGCGACCGCGAAATGAATTATGATAATTTAACTGACAATTATAATTACAGAGGCAGCCAATTCACAAAAGCCGATGGCAAATATCATTTTATAACGACACAGCCTGTTGCTTATCCAACCGCTCCCAATTCTAATGTGTACAGACCGGCACATATTCATATGCGGATATCAGGAGAAAAACAACAGGACTTAATTACCCAAATATATATTAAGGGAGATAAGAATATTGAAAACGACCCATGCGCCTCTTCTCCCAAAGCAGTAAACAGGATTTTAGATATCACAAATACCAAAGCCGGTGAAAAGATGATAAACTTTGATGTAGTGATGGCAAAAGAATTTAAACCTGATGATAGTGTTTTTAAAAAATTATCAGGCCTGTATTCAATGAGTGACAATTCGATAATTGAATTTTATAGGGAAGAAGACTTGTTGTTTATGAAGTGGAACGGACAAATCAGAGAAGCCTTAATGTATAAGGGCAATAATGTATTCAATGGAGGTATTGGTAATGCCGCCAGTTTTGAATTACTTGACAATGGTGGCGTAAAAGTCAAAGTACATTTCACTACTGTCTTGAAGCAAGAATTTAATCTTGAAGGAATCAAAACCTTTAAATATTAAGTAGTGGATATTCTGAATAAAGATTCATAGCACGAACGCACAACAGCGGCTTGCTGCCATAGCTCTGCGGGGCTACGCGGCGTTCCCCGAGAAAGTTAACGCCGCTCCGCCCGGAGCATTCACTAAATTCGATGTGCGCCACGGCAGCAAGCCCTGGACGTTACCAGCAAGCCGCCTGGGCATCGAATAGATAAAAACAATGACAATCGAACAAGCTTTCACAATAGACACTTTAGATATCGTCCCAGACAATTCGATCTGTTATATTCAGTGTCCAAGCATTGACGATGATTCAAAAATTAGGGAATTATTTGTTCCATGTGAATTCGATTGGGGGAGTAAAATAATCTTGACTGCCCAGAACAAGCAGAAACTGAAAGAAATTATTCGAAACGAACCTGTTGTTGATCATTTTCATAATATGACAATAAAGCATAACGACATAATTTTAATGAAAGCTTACGACGGAAATGTTTTTGGAACATTTTCAAAAACACTAAATGTGCCTCAGTCATTTCTGGATAAATACTCTCCGACAGAACATGCATGTGTTTCAAGCGATTGGTAATTAATTGCGGACACCGACAGAAAAAACTGTATGCGGCGGCCAGACTGGTAACACACGGTTGCCTGCTATGTTGGACGACCTCATTAATTGTAACAATTTCAGAAATGGGCAAAATCAATGTTAAATGCTAGGCAAAATAAATATTTGAGACAGACAATTATTTCACTCGGATTGATAATTTCAATTGCATTTTTCAGTTGTTCACAGGCAGACAAAGACCATAACAAAAAAAACACAACAATGAAATTTAGAGCATCTTTTTGCGACCCACTAAAACCAGACATCATTGAACTTGGAGATATTTCACAAGACACAATCATTGACCATTTTGAAAAGATTAATTGGAATGATTATTTACAAAAAATGTCAACAGTAAAACAAGAAGAAATTTATTATTCCCCTTCTTTTGAAGTTGAGAACAAAGAAACTAAAAACGGACTTGCAATTTCAGCTGTTGGCGACCCAAACAATTATGAATTTTACATTTTTTATAAACGCCCTAAAAATGTAAAATCATTTTTCGGTTTAAAAGAAAAGATTAATGAAAATTATTCCACAGACATCCAGGGACAGACAAAAAATGATGTTCTTGATTGCTTAAAAGCTTTATTAAGAAATGACACAGAATATTTAGCAAACAAGGTTGGACAATGACAAGGAGAAACACAGCAGGCAACATCGGTTTGGCGCTATGCCTGACCTGGTCGTCGCAGCTTTCCAGAAAATTTAAGCTGCTCCTCCCGGAAAATATCCTTAACTTGACAG
>CAZPAA010000246.1:0-3175 GCA_964584425.1 uncultured Gammaproteobacteria bacterium
AATTACAGTAAAAAAGTTGGGGGATCAAGAAGCCATACTGGCATCCAAACCAAACACCAACGTCTCGCAATTAGCCAAACTTGGTATAGCATCGAAGTACATTGCAAGCTTGTTAACCCAGAGTGTAAATATTTATTACTAAAATATGCGTTTGAAACTTTAAACTTTGCGCGCGTTGAACTACATGTCGATAGCCGTAATCTCATCTCTCGCGCAGCAGTCAACAAATTAGGCGCAAAAGAAGAAGGGTTTTTGCGCTCTCATATGACAATGCCAGCTAGCAGTGTGCGAAGAGATACGGTGATTTACGGCATTATTCGTGAAGATTGGCCAAAGGTGCGGCAGGAATTGGAATTAAGATTACAACCATTAATCTAATAGTTTTATAGAATAACTTGTACTTCGACCACCGCCAGGATCTTTTTGCAAAATATTTAAATCGATTAAATGATGAATATCGCGTAAAGCATAAAAAACATGGACACCCATAAGTGCGACTCCCTTGAGATTGTTTATATGCTCCGCAAAAGCAACCGTTTTTTGCGGAGAATAAGAGGTTTATTCTCCGCATTCTTGCTTTAAGCCGTCTTCCACATCCCGCCTACGATTTTTTGGCGTTTTGTTTTGTCATCGCAGTTATCGTCATCGGCGTTATTATTATTGTTATTGCTGTTATTGTTATTATTTGCAGGGGCTTGTTTCAGGCAGGCAATATGCCGCTTTAAGGTTTCTACCGTTTCTTTCAATTGGACCACATCCTGTTTTAATATACTCATATTGTTTTGGGCCTGCGCTTGCTCTTTTTTAACTCTTTGAATAATTAATCTTTGATCTCTAATGTCACCCCTGACTCTGTCAATACCTGGATTGTCATTCTGCAGATGTGTGTAAATTTGTACGTCTTTGTTACACTCATCCATTATTTTATACATCTCCTCTAGTGAGATTTTTCCACCTAAATCGCGCAAGCGGAAAAATCTATCCATATCTGCTTGTCTAAATGCATAAGCAATGACCGATTCTGCGTTTCTGTCAAATACATTGATATTCGCGCCGGCTTCAAGTAGGATCTCAAAATTCGCTTCATCATTTGTTTTATCTGCATACATCAGCCCAGTATATCCTTCATATTCCCATGAACCCTTTCTCGCATGAATATAATCTATATCGGCTCCGGCGTGTATTAAACCACATACCAAATAGGTATAGTTTTTATTCCAAACTGCGGTGAATAATGGACTCGTTTGCACATAGCCATCTTCATTTGATTCCTTACCCATTAGACCTGGCAATGCGAGTATATCTAATATTTTTTTAGCTTGTTCTACCCATACTTGTTGACTTTCTACAAATAATTCTTCATATTTCTTGTCTGTCCATTTTTTTAACTTTTCAACATTCTGCAACAAAAAATTGCGTTCTTCATTTTTTAGTAATGTTAATGTGGAAATGAAATCTTTTTGCGTTTTATGCAAAGCAACCAGATCTTTTATGATGCTAATAATGGCGCAACGAATGTAATATTCTTTGTCGTGAAAATCGTGAATCTTTTTTATCGCATCTACTTTATTCAGTTCCTTAAAATCACGCGCGGTCACCGCTTTCCAAAATTCTGCAACCTCTTTCGGATCGGCGTCTAATATTTTTTGAATATCGACTCCAGGAATATTAATTTTTTTAAGCGCTGCTTCATCTTTTTTATTAAACACAAAATAGCCGATTAAAAAATATTTAGATAAACTTTTTGCCGCTTGTTTCAACTGTTCTGGTGTGTATAACATTTCAACCTCCGGTATAATTTGATTTCACTGACTCTTTTTGCAGTGTAATAACGCGATTGATTAATTAATAATATTGTTTTATGATTAGGACGATTATTTTTTACTATCATCTTGGGGCGCCATGACATTTGACCAACTTGTTGTTTTTCTTAAGATTATGGACTCTGGGAGTTACCGTAAGGCCGCTGATCAGCTCTTTCGCAGCCAGCCTGCACTGACCCAGGCCATCAAAAATCTAGAAAGTGAATTAGGCGTTGGCTTATTTTCGCGTGAAACCTATCGCCCCACCCTCACCGAAGCAGGCAAGATTTTCGCAAAAGAAGCGCGCAAAGTGGTAGCGTGCATGAAAGCCTTAAAATTAATGGGGAAAGAATTAGGTTTAGGCATTGAGGCGCAAATTCGCGTTGTACTCGATATTATTTGTCCGCAATTAGCGATTATGCAGGTGATTAAAAATACATTAGAGAAGCATTCACCTTTAACTGAATTGCTTGTCTGCACTGAAGTGCTCGCCGGCGGACGCGAGCGCTTATTACAAGGTGATGTGGATATCGCAATTATGCCGATGCATACGCCGCATCCCGAATTAATTTCAGAACCGATTTTATCGATTAAAAAAATTGCCGTGGCAGCGCCCGATTATTTTCAATCCGACAGCTTTGCAAGTGAATCGCAGCTGCAAGATTATACCCAAATTATCTTGACAGACAGTTCAAAGAAAATTGAAAAACTATCCAGTGGTGTCATTGCAAACAGCAAACAGTGGCGCGTAACCGATATTCATCTAAAAAAACTGATGATTTTACATGGTATGGGTTGGGGCTATTTGCCTGAATCTTTAGTTGAACAAGAAGTGAAACAGGGAACATTAATTCCCATTCAAATCCATGATCAAAAACATCAAGACATCGTGATTTCCCTGATCAAACGATTCGATATGCCACTGGGGCCGATTTCGCAGCATATATGGGAAAATTTGCAAGCACTAACCATGAAGTAGAATTAAAGAAAATTACATTTTTTTGTGTTATCAGAATTTTTTTTTTGAGTTTTATAAGCTTGTTCAGAAATATCTGTAGATGATGAAGCGTTATCATATGTATTTTCTAACTGTAATAAAATTCCTGATGTTTTTGTAGAGCTCACATATGCGTTGAGAGCTTGCTTTAAAAAATTGATATATGAATCTAAATTTTTCGATGAAATTTTAGATTTACTGGTTTTAGCTATTTCTTGAATAATTCCATCAATACTTTTTACATCCACATGCAAATGATGATTCATAACTACAATTAATTTATCAAAAATATGACACTTGTCTCCATCATTATGTATAAAGTACATAAAAAAAACATTCTCCAAAAAATCTTCTAGGTTTATTATTTGAGATTCGG
>CAZPAA010000247.1:0-3161 GCA_964584425.1 uncultured Gammaproteobacteria bacterium
CAGGGAGAAGGTGCCCGTAGGGCGGATGAGGGGATCAAGATAAATTGCAAAACTCGGATCTCTTTTAACTCGGAAGCCTAAATAATTCAGACATTATTATTCTGTAATAAAGGAACCTCTCGCTCACCATTCCCCTGTCCCTGCCGCGCGCGATATTTTTTCTCACACCACTTTGCCGCCCAAGTGAAAAGTATCAAACCAGCTGATACGCCGAAAACTGTATTTAACATCTTGCTGTTACCATTGTCTTGTTGAAACGGGTTAGAAGGCGTTGCTGATGGATTGGTACTGGGGGTAGATGTTTGTGCCGCAACTTTGGCGATGAATCCTATCGTTGCGATTGTTCCTGTGACGATTTGTGCGAATCCCATGATATCCCCTTATAAAAAATAGTTATGAAGTTTAATTAAGTTATGGTAACAAATGGGCTAAGCGCGGCGCAAGTGCTCTGGACCCTAGCGCGAATATCGCATACAATTCATCACTAGTTATAGGGACATCACATGCCGCAAAATTTAGCCAATCCCAACACACCTAAAATCTCCATGCGCGATATTTATTTCTCGCGCGGCAGCCGGGTGATTTTTGCAGGGGTGGATGTTGATATTGAGCCAGGCAAAATCACTGCCATTATGGGCCCAAGTGGCACGGGAAAAACTACGTTATTGCATTTGATGACAGGATTGTTGAAACCTGACAGCGGACAAATCTTTGTTAACGGAAAAGAAATTCAACATTATTCTGAAAAAGAATTAAATCACCTGCGTCGCAGCATGGGCATGTTGTTTCAAAGTGGCGCGCTTTTTACTGACATGAATGTGTTCGATAATGTCGCCTTTGCGCTGCGTGAACATACCCATCTACCTGAATCGATGATTCATGATATTGTGTTGATGAAATTAGAAGCGGTTGGCCTTCGTGGTGCTGCGCATTTAATGCCGCGTGAATTATCCGGTGGGATGAATCGTCGCGTGGCACTGGCACGCAGTATTGCATTAGATCCCGATATTATTTTGTACGATGAGCCTTTTGCCGGACAAGATCCGATCACCATGGGCATGTTGGTGAAACTGATTCATTTATTGAATGATACATTAGGATTAACTTCTGTAATCGTTTCTCACGATATCAGTGAGACCGCAGGCATCGCCGATTATATTTATTTATTATCCGATGGAAAAGTAGTCGCGCAAGGTACACCGCAAGAAATGCAAAGCAGTACTTCTGCGCATGCTGAGCAATTTATGCATGGCAAGGCGGATGGGCCTGTTCCATTTCATTATCCTGCACCTGATTATTATCAGGAATTGATGCGCATCAACGAGGAATAAGCATGGGATTTTTAGGATCATTAGGTCGACATTTATTACAGTTTTTCCAGGCACTGGGTTATTCTACCGTGTTTTTACTGCGCGCAATATTTACAAAACCGCGCTTAAAATCGACTCCCTTATTATTGAAACAATTCTACAATGTGGGCGTGCTGTCTTTACCGATTATTATTTTTGCTAGTTTTTTTGTGGGCATGGTCTTGGGCTTGCAAGGGTACACTGTACTGGTGAAATATGGCGCAGAGAGTGCGCTTGGGCAAATGATTGCACTGACTTTAGTGCGTGAATTAGGTCCGGTATTAGGTGGATTATTATTTGCAGGACGCGCTTGTTCCGCATTGACTGCAGAAATTGCTTTGCTAAAAACCACAGAACAACTGGATAGCCTGCGATTACTGGGTGTTGATCCACTGAATAGAATTATTGCCCCGCGCTTATGGGCGGGATTTTTCTGTTTACCCATGTTAGTGTTGATCTTTAATGCGGTTGCAATTTATGGCGGCTACTGGATTGGTGTGGATTGGCTGGGTATCGACAGCGGGAGTTTTTGGGCCAGTATGCAAACTTCGGTCGATTTTCGCGAAGATATTATCAATGGCGTCATTAAAAGCATTGTATTTGCCATCGCTATCACTTGGATTGCTGTATATCAAGGTTATGTAGCGACGCCCACATCCGAAGGTATAGGTTATGCAACCACGCGTACCGTGGTGTATTCTTCATTAGTCATCTTGGCATTAGATTTTATTTTAACAGCAGTCATGTTTACCGGTTTGAAATAGGAGAGAGATAATGCGCTATGCAGCATTAGAAGTATTTGTGGGGATATTTGTATTATTGGCGATTTTGGCATTTACCGCGCTCGCCTTTCAAGTCAGTGGTTTAACGACGCTATTTGAAAGAGATCAGGGTTATCAAGTATCGGCTTACTTTGATGAGATTGGTGGCTTAAAAACCCGTTCTCGTGTCACCATTGGTGGCGTGCAAGTCGGACGCGTTGATGGTATCGAGCTTGATCCTAAAAGTTATTCTGCACATATTAAATTACATATATTTTCTAAGTTTAAAGATCTGATCCCAATTGATAGCTCTGCCAGCATTGTGACGGCAGGATTGATAGGCGATAATTACATTGTGATTGAGCCGGGCGCAGATTTTGAAACCTTACAGCAAGGCGGCGTGATTGAAGAAACGCATTCTGCCATTATCTTAGAGCGATTAATCGGCCAGTTAATTTTTAATCAAAATAATGAAACAAACTAAGGGAATCATCATGCAAGTTATGTTCAAAAAAATATTTTATTTTGTCAGTATTATGTTTTTTGCAGCACAAGTCTTTGCCGCACAAACGCCAGATCAAATAGTGCGCTCGGTAGTCGATCAAACCTTCGCCGCGCTTAAAAAAGAACAAGCGGCGATTAAAACTGATTCTAATCGGTTAGTGTCTATTGTTGAGAACATTGTGATCCCACACACCGACATTCATGAAACTTCAAAGCGTGTGCTCGCCAAACATTGGCGTGATTTAACCACAGAACAACAAAAAGCGTTTGAAGCGGAATTTAAAAAATTATTGGTTCGCACTTATGCTGTATCATTTCGTTCTTATGACAAACAAGTGGTGGATATTGTATCAACTCACACCAACCCAAATAACCCTAAATATGTTGAAGTACGCACCGTAATTAAAGAACCAAACAAACCTAATTTACCGGTGCATTATCGTTTTATCAAAGAAACCGACGGCTCATGGAAAGTTTATGATATCACTGTGGAAAATGTGAGCTTAGTCAGCAGTTTTCGCACCCAAATGGGTGATGCGATTACCCG
>CAZPAA010000248.1:0-3143 GCA_964584425.1 uncultured Gammaproteobacteria bacterium
GGCGATGGCATCATAGGCTAGTGCTACGCGATCCCAACGTGAGTCTCGGTCCATGGCGTAAAAACGTCCCATGATTGTGGCGATTTGGCCGACACCTAGGTTTTTTAATTTTTCTTCGAGTTTTGTTAATGAAGCTTTTGCGCTTTTGGGGGGGACATCACGGCCATCTAAAAATACGTGGATTTTGATTTGGGTAAGGCCTGCGTTTTTGGCGGCATCTAATAAAGCATATAAATGTTCTTCGTGGCTGTGTACGCCGCCTGGGGATAATAAACCTAACAGGTGAAGCGTTTTTTTGTTTTCTTTTAGTTTTTTGAATAGCTCATTGAATGCGGGGGTTTTTGCAAATTCATTGGTTTGGATGGCTTTTTCTATGCGGGTGAAATCTTGGTAGACGATGCGGCCGGCGCCGATATTCATGTGTCCGACTTCTGAATTTCCCATTTGGCCTTGGGGTAAACCTACGTCTTCACCGCTGGCTGAGAGTAGTAGATGGGGGTGGTCTTGCCATAAATGATTCCAGACTGGGGTTTTTGCTGCTGTGATTGCGTTGTCTGGGGCGGGGGCTTTATGGCCCCAGCCGTCTAAAATCAGTAATACGAATGGTTTTGCGCGCATTGGATATCCTCAATATAATCCCCCTTTGGAAAAGGGGGTGCCCCTTGGGCGGGGGATTTGAGATGTTTGTATACACAAAGATCTTAAATCCCCCCTGCCCCCCTTTTTCAAATGGGGATCAATAACCCAGCTCATTTGGAGTTTGCGTAAGTCCTTCCTGAGATTATAAAAATAATCGGAGTATGATATCATCTTACGCTTGTTGATTTAAGAGCTGTGAGATTTCTTATGCAATTATTTGAATTTGTGACTGCCCATTGGCCCTTGGTTGCGGCTTTTGTGGTTTTGCTTCTTTTACTTCTTTTTTCTGAGTTACGCAATAAAGTGGTGGCGGCGAGTAAAATTACGCCGCATTTAGCTACGCAGTTGATCAATAAAGAGGATGCTTTGGTTATCGACTTGCGGGATGAGTTGGCTTTTAAAAAAGGGCATATTATTAGTGCTAAGCATATTCTGCCTGCGAACTTACTGACGTCTACGCTGCCTTCGCAAGATAAACCGATATTGCTGACCTGCCAGTCGGGTTTCCAATCTTCTGGGTTGGGTCGACAATTACGTAAGCAGGGTTTTACTCGCGTTTATTTTTTGGCGGGTGGGATTGATAATTGGGTAAGTAGTGGCTTGTTACTCGCTAAAGGAAAATAACATGGCTAAGGTTGAAATTTATTTTGCTGCTTGGTGTCCTTATTGTCGACGGGCGAAACAATTGCTCGATGATAAAGAAGTGAATTACACCTTGATTGATGTGGATGAAGAACCAGGCGAGCGTGATATTATGCAACAACGCGGCGGCGGGCAAACCATTCCACAAATTTTTATTAACGATAAACCGATTGGCGGCAGTGATGCGCTCCATGCACTCGATGCTGCGGGCGAACTGGATAAACTACTTAATACATAAGGAATATGCTCATGAGTGAACAAATCAAACCTGAATTTTCAATTCAACGCATTTACACCAAAGATATTTCATTTGAATCACCGAAAACACCACAGTTGTTTTCTGAACAATGGACGCCGGAAGTGAAAATGGAAATTAATACCGATGCCAAACCAGTTCAAGATTCGTTGTATGAAGTCACCATCAAAGTCACGGTGACGGTACAACATAAAGAAAGCGTTGCATTTTTAATTGAAGTGGTACAAGCCGGTTTATTTGCATTAAAAGGATTTGAAGAGGCGCAGCGGAATCAGATGTTAGGCAGTTTTTGCCCGAATATTCTTTATCCTTATGCACGTGAAGTGGTTTCTTCGCTGGCGGCGCATGGTGGCTTCCCTGCTTTGTATTTATCGCCGATTAATTTTGATGCCTTGTATGCGCAGCATGCGAATAAAATGAAAGCGGCAGCGCAGGAAATTATTGTTTAACCATGATCCATTCATCATCCATTGCTGTTTTAGGCGCAGGCTCTTGGGGATGCGCCTTGGCATTGGTGTTGGCACGTAATGGTGTTAAGGTTCATCTTTGGGGACACAATCCTGAAAGCATGCGCACGTTAGCACAAACGCGCGAGTCTTCTTATTTACCCGGTTGTGTTTTTCCTGAAAATATCGAGATTTTTCTTGATATGGAAGGTGCATTAACAAAAGTGGATGGCATTTTAATTGTCGTTCCAAGTGATGCCTTTACCGATATTTTAAAAAAAATTTCCAAATTAAAAATTGAACATTTGCCGATTGCTTGGGGCACGAAGGGTTTAACGCATGATGCGGAATTATTATCCACTGCAGCGACGCACATTTTAGGCGCGCA
Organism: uncultured Gammaproteobacteria bacterium; assembly: GCA_964584425.1. GTDB lineage: Bacteria > Pseudomonadota > Gammaproteobacteria > JABCZS01 > JABCZS01 > JABCZS01. The sequence goes on from CAZPAA010000248.1 coordinate 2,372, forward strand.
TGCACAATTATGTGTTTTATCTGGACCTTCATTTGCGCTTGAGGTTGCAAAAGAGCAACCCACTGCCATTACGGCAGCAAGCGCTGATAGTTCCGCATTTTTTTGGCAAAAACAATTTCATAATGATTACTTTCGTGTATATACCAGCTTTGATATAATCGGCGCACAATTGGGCGGCGCGTGTAAAAATGTACTCGCCATTGCGGTGGGCATTGCGGATGGTCTTGGTTTAGGTAGCAATGCCAGGGCCGCACTGATGACGCGGGGCTTTGCAGAATTAATGCGCTTAAGTCGCGCCATGGGTGCACATGATAGCACCTTAATGGGATTATCTGGCATGGGCGATTTAATTTTAACGTGCAGTGAAAATCAATCACGCAATCGGCGCTTTGGGGTTGCGATTGGGCAAGGACAAACGATTTCATCGATAAAAAAAAATATAGGCCAAGTCGTTGAAGGTGAACAAACCACAAAATTAATTTATCAATTGGCGCAAAGATTACACATTGAAATGCCCATCACCGAACAAGTGTATCGCATTTTATATCAACAACAAAATGCTCAAACTGCCCTCAAAGCACTCCTCATGCGTGCACCAGCGGAGGAAGCCACCGATCTTGAATTGTGACCACCTGAAAACCAAAACTTATTTAAGGTTAATTTAATAAAAATAGCTTAGGATAACGTCCATGATTACCAGAGAAACGATACTCGAAGCAAATGAATTTATAAAAAATGGCCAAAACGAGGAATACTTTTTGTCTAAAGCCGA
>CAZPAA010000249.1:0-3143 GCA_964584425.1 uncultured Gammaproteobacteria bacterium
TTTTAGAATCTAAACTAAAAAAATATTAGTTAAGTGAAACTTGTAATCGACCCTGGGAAGAGGAACCGAGAAATTGCTTACAGGGTATTAATATTTTAAAGCCAAAAGATTAAATAAAAAAATCTCAGGCAGCCCATTGAAATCAAATTCAATCGTCCCCATGATAAAACTCAGTGGAACGCTCGGAGTAAATGATGACTGTTGAATTATTACTGGCCTTTTTTACTTATGCATTTGTCAGCTCAATCACGCCTGGGCCTAATAATATGATGGTGCTCGCCTCGGGGCTTAATTATGGCTTTAAACGCACCCTTCCCCATATTGTGGGTATCGCTTTTGGTTTTACATTTTTAGTGTTTCTTGCAGGAATGGGATTATTAGCGATTTTAGATCGCATCCCTTTATTGTATGAAATTTTACACATCATCAGTGTGGCTTATTTGCTTTATTTAGCTTGGAAAATTGCAACTGCTATGCCGTTTAATCATCATGAAGCGCTCCATAAAAAACCAATGACATTTTTTCAAGCCGCCGCATTTCAATGGGTCAATCCTAAAGCTTTGGTAATGGCGATGGCTGCAATCACGACTTATGTACCCGAAACACCTGAGAGTCATTTTTTTCAAAATGTAACCCTCGTTTCTATTCTTTATGGGCTGATTTCTTTTCCCTGTGTCGGGATATGGGCCGCATTTGGTAATGCTTTTCGACGCTTTCTAAGTAAGCCTAGCTATTTTCGCGTTTTTAATATCACTATGGCGATTTTATTAGTGCTCTCGTTATATCCATTACTAGGTGAAATCCACTTTTAATGCCTTTGTTGTAAACTCCCTCCTCTATGATAGACTCACTGTTTTGAGGAGCGTTACATGAACGAGGACGCGAATAATATCTCACGTATCGATTCTATTGATTTTTTGCGTGGATTATCAGTCATTGCAGTGATTCTATTGCATGCCCATATGTATATGCCTTTGGGTATGGTGTTTACACAAGCTACATTTTTAGCCCATATTTATAATGCTTTATTTTGGAGCGGGCATTATGGGGTCATTGCTTTTTTTGTGATTTCTGGTTTTTTAATCACGACGACTTCTATTAAACGCTGGGGCAGTTTGCAGCAAATACCATATAAAGCCTTTTATTTAAGACGTTTTGCGCGGATCATGCCCTGTTTATTTGGCTTGCTGGTGATCTTAAGCGCGCTCGTCTTATTCAATATACCCGGATTTACATTTGACCCTGCAGAAGTTTCACTCACGCAGGCCCTATTCGCAGCACTCACTTTTCACCTAAATTGGCTAGAAGCAAAAATCGGGTATTTGCCAGAACCTTGGAATGTGCTTTGGTCTTTATCTGTTGAAGAAATGTTTTATCTTTTTTTTCCGATTTTATGTATATGGGTAAAAAACAATCGACAATTTATTTTTATTATGTTTTTTTTTATTGCGCTAGGGCCACTCTCACGCACTCTTTTTAGTCAAAATGAAATCTGGCAAGATCATGCCTATTTATCCTGTATGGATGCACTTGCTTTTGGTTGTTTAGCAGGACTTGTCGCAACACAAAATAAATTATCAAAAGCTCAATTAAATTATTTCTTTTGCGTAGGTCTTGCGCTTACATTATTTATAATCATATTGAGGGTCCCTTATACACTGCTGTTATCGAATTTCGGGTTAAGCATTACTATGCTTGCGCTGGGTGTAAGTTTGATGTTGATTGGCCTATGTCAAACTGTAAAAGGTGTAGCGCGAAGGCATACACTTACAAAATTTGTCCAATCACTGGGGCGATATTGCTATGAAATATATTTAAGCCATATGTTTATTGTACTGTTATTTGCAAAAATTTATTATGAATTGAGTGCGCCTTATTATACGCTACCATTTTTTTATTTTTTAATTTTAGTTGTGTCCGGTTTATGCGGTTGGAGTATCTCTAAACATTATTCCATTCCGGCACAAAAAATGATTCTTAAATCAAAGTTTATTTTATTGAATAAAAAATGTGACATTGACTGATCACTCAAGCGTTGCCAATTTTTTTTATATTATTTTTCGTATTTACATTGTTGAGTTCAAGGTTAGGGTAAATTTGATAAAATCCATGAGCAAAACGCGGGCAAAAAATATGTATGGTTTGTGTCGCGCGCATGGAGGGTACATAGTTTCTTTGTTTTATAGTAATTTCTCTGTCGTTTATTTGTCCCCATACATAAACACGAATCTTATGATATTCTGCAAAAGCCAAAATTAAATTAAAGCTGCGCCAGTCTTTTTTATTTGAAGCAAATTGCAAATACCGCGAGAAAAATTGATTAGCAAGTATATTTCTGGTGGGTAGGGTTGTTATCCCTGCATATTCTTCTCTGCTACGTTTTTTAGTTTGCTGATGATTTTCAGTATGTTGTCTTTGTAGCGCCAATAGCTGGGTAATGGTTGCATTAAATTCATTGTTATTGGCGCTTGAATTTACCGCTAATTTTCTTTTATAGGAATCAACAATAAAACCACTGATTTTATTTGCGGCTGAATAACGCACATTCTCATTATGTGCCAAGCTCAATAATAAACCAATAAACTCTTCCTTTGAATGATTTCCGAATATTTCATACAACTGAGTAAAAGGTTTTGGTGGAGTATTACCGGGTTTTATAAATTCAATCGTTTGCCCTTCGTATGAGCCTATATATTTTTTATGCGCCGCATCTTGTTGCTGGATAATATAATTTATTTCTCTTAGTTTTTTATCCGATATTTCTTGTTGGTATTTTTTCAGCAGTTCGGGGGTTGAATAACAAAGTCTTAGTTTATCAACGATGCCTTCCAGGCTTAAATTACCTTCTATTTCTTCTTCAAATGCTTTTAATACATCTTCGATAAGCCTTTCTCTGTATGCACATATGTCAGCTTCTTGTGAATTGATATGCCGATATATTTTTGATTGGCCCGTATGCGTAAGTACATATGTCAACAGATTAAATATACCAAAACATATAGTATCATTTTGACATTCGATTAAAAGAAATTCGATGATACGCATGGCGAATGAAATCACTGGTTTTTTCGGTGAAGAGATCAGTTCCAATAGTCCTTCCCTTCGCGCTGGATCTAAACTTTTTCCATTTTTTAAAATAAAAC
>CAZPAA010000250.1:0-3109 GCA_964584425.1 uncultured Gammaproteobacteria bacterium
GGTGTAATACAGTGCGGTGGTTAATTTTAGGGCGCCATCGTTGCCTATCGGTAATACGGTTTGTACGGAACCTTTACCAAAGGTTTTTTCACCCATAATCAGCGCGCGTTTATGATCTTGGAGGGCCCCAGCGACAATTTCTGAAGCAGAAGCGGAGCCACCGTTCACTAAAATCACCATCGGTGTGCCACCCAGTAAATCTTGACCCGAAGCTTTTTCTTTCAATTCTGTTTCAGGAAAACGACCTTTGGTGTAAACGATCACATCATCATATTTTAATTTTTTACTATCTAAAAAGATATTAGAGACCGCAATCGCAGAATCTAAAACACCGCCTGGGTTATTCCGTAAATCCAATACCACACCATATAATTGATTATTCTCGGTTTTTTTAATATCTTTGATCGCAGCCACCACGTCTTTAATCGTTTGATCTTGGAAATGACTGATCCGTAAATACGCATAATGCGGCTCTAGCATTTCATGTCGAACGCTTTGGATTTTGATAATATCGCGCGTCACTTCTTTGACGATGGGCATGGAAGTGCCTTCACGCACTATTGTTAGTTTTACTTTTGTGCCTTTGGGACCGCGCATCAGATCCACGGCTTCGCGCAAGGTTAAACCTTTCACTAAGGTATTATCGATTTTGACGATGGTGTCTCCGGCTTCGATGCCTACTTTAGTTGAGGGGGTATCATCAATGGGGCTAATGACTTTGACGTAACCATCGATCATGGTGACTTCAAGGCCAAGACCGCCAAATTGCCCGGAAGTGCTCGCGCGCAGATCGCTAAAATCTTCTTTACTTAAATATGCGGAATGGGGATCAAGGCCGGAAAGCATGCCGCTAATTGCGTAATCAATCAACTCTTCGTCTGAAACAGGCTCAACATAATATTTACGAACTTCATCGATGATATAAGTAAATTTTCTAAGCTCTTCTACGGGTAGCTTTTCATGTCTGTCATTGGCCATGACGGTGAGGGTAAATAATGAGCCCAGGAAAATAAGCGTCCGTGTTAAGTGTGTCAATCCCCGCATTCTTTAAACCTCTAGATTATGATGAGATGGGTGCGAGCCAAGTCATCGGATTTTGTACCTCGCCTTTTGAGCGTATTTCGAAGTATAACCCACTATTTGCAACCGGGCCGCTTTTCCCGACGACTGCTATCGGTTCATTCACTTCCACCCAGTCACCCGCTTGTTTATATAAACTTTGGTTGTGCGCATATAAGCTCATATACTGCTCACCATGATCCACAATAATAATTAAACCAAAACCGCGCAGCCAATCCGCATAGACCACCTGACCTTTATATATGGAACGCACATCCGCACCTTCAGGTGCTGCAATCAATATGCCTTGCCAAGTATTTTCCCCTGCAAAAGCCTCGCCAAATCGATGCAGCACTTTGCCTTGAACGGGCCAAATTAAATGGCCGCGATGGTCTCGAATCGGTTGGGCAGAATTGCCTGTAAATGCGGTGGCGGGGATTTGATTTTGTATATCCACAATGACGCGCTCCAGCGCCTGCTTATCGGCTTGCAAGGTTTCTAGGGCGAGGTTTTTTTCATCGATATGCGTGAGTAATTGTTTGACCAGGACACTTTGTGTTTGTTTTTTTTCATTGAGCTTCGCATGCGCGCTGATTTGCTGTGCTTTGAGAACTTCCAGTTTTTCTGCGGTGACTAGCTGCTCAACCTTTGTCTTGGATAACACTTCCATATCTTTTTCTATTTCTTTAGCAATATCCGTGCGCGCTGTATTAAAATAATCAAAATAAGTCAGTAGGCGCAAGGTGGCATGGGGGTCGGTCTGATTCAATAATAATTTTAATGTGTCAAATTGTCCGAATATAAAAGTACTGCGAATTTGCTCACGCAAGGCGGTTTGTTGCGCGTTTAAATTTTGCAGTGCTTCATCATGTTGTTTAATCAATGATTTGAGTGTATCTGCCGTTTGGGTTAATTGTTTTTGAGTTTTTTCGAGCGTGGTTGATGAGTTTGCGATATCTATGTCTAGTGCTTTTAACGCTTGTTGTAGTTCTTCTTGCTGGGCGTTATCAGCAGCCAACGCGGTTTGCAAACCTTCAATTTGCTCATTGACGACTTGCAATTTTTTTTGCCGATCAAGGTCTTCATTCGCATAAAGCATGTTAGAAAAAATGAGCAGCGCTAAAAAAATAAATCTCATTTTAATAATACTTTTCCTGTCATTTGCTCTGGAATAGGCAGTCCCATTAAATGTAAAATCGTGGGTGCGACGTCTGCTAAAATACCTGTGCTTGATACCGCTTCGGTTTTGTGCCCAATAAAAATGAATGGCACCAATTCACAAGTATGCGCGGTATGCGCTTGCTGGGTTTGGTTGTCAAACATTTGTTCGACGTTGCCATGATCGGCGGTGATCACGCACTCGCCCCCGACTTCTTTTAATGCGGCAATAACGCGGCCTAAACATTCATCTATCGTTTCTACGGCTTTAATCGCAGCAGATAAATCTCCAGTATGGCCTACCATATCAGGATTCGCATAATTCACGATAATGCCGTCAAATTTCTGCGATGCGATCGCATCGACCAATGCGTCGGTGACTTCAATCGCGCTCATTTGTGGTTTTAAATCATAGGTTGCGATTTTGGGTGAAGGAATTAAAATCCGCGCTTCCCCTTCAAATGGTTTTTCAACGCCGCCATTAATAAAAAAAGTTACATGCGCGTATTTTTCAGTTTCGGCTAGGCGCAGTTGGGTTAAATGATGGGCTGACCAAACTTCTCCTAATACCGGTGATAAATTGATCGGCGGGAAGGCAACGGTTGCTTTGATGTCATCTGCATATTGCGTCATGGTCACAAAGCCGCATAAAGGGATTAACGCTCTTGGAAATCCTGTGAATTCAGGGGTGGTCAAAGCGCGGCTTAATTCTCTTGCACGATCCGATCTGAAATTAGTGAAAATGATCCCATCTTGTGCTTGTAAACCTTGATAATCTTGCAACACCACGGGTTTTATAAATTCATCGCTTTTGCCTTGTGCATAGGCTTCTTCTAATGCTGTAATTGCTTTTTCCGCGTGTAATCCTTTGGCATTGGCGATGGCATCATAG
>CAZPAA010000251.1:0-3057 GCA_964584425.1 uncultured Gammaproteobacteria bacterium
TTATCGTTAGTTACTTTTGCGGGCTTTAATGCCATTCAATTTTTTACTATTTTACACGGCTATTTAAATCATGATTATTTACTCATGGGTGGATTTCTATTAAGCTTTATCACTTGTGGTATGGTGACTGCATTGATCATTTATTATCGAATAATTGGGTAAACCTATGAGACATTACAGTATTATTCCCGCTTGTTATTTCCCTACCACGGTGGTGATGATTGATGATGATCGAGCGTATTTGAATAATTTGCGTTCGATTTTATCGGGAAAACAAGCGGCCTATCATTTATTCGATAAACCTAAAATGGCGCTTAGTTTTTTAAATGATGAATATCAAGCCAGACCCTTTGTGCAGCGCATTATTAATCGTGCGCCTGATAATGAGCGAGGACATTATAGTCTAGAAGTAAATGTTTCACGCATTCGGGATGAGGCTTTCAATGTGGATCGCTTTAAGCAAATTTCTATGATCATTATCGATCAGGAAATGCCTGGTTTAAAGGGATTAGATCTGTGCCGTGCATTAAAAAATATCGGCCCCATCAGAAAATTAATGTTAACCGGTGCGTTTGATGACAAACAAGCGATTCAAGCATTTAATGAGGGCGTGATTAATCAATTTGTTAATAAAAAAGATGCAGATATTGGCAAGCGTGTGAATGAATTTTTGATCAATGTGCAAAAACGATATTTTAGTGAACTTTCAGAAATTGTGGTAGAAAGCCTGGTGAGAGATCCAGGACGCAATGGATTGTGTTGCTTGACCGATCCCTTATTTATCGAGTTTTTTACTGAGTTTTGTGCAAAACACCATGTGATTGAATATTACCTTCTTGATACCAGTGGAAGTTTTATGTTTCTTGATTTTAAAGGCAAACCCAGTTTTCTGGTGGTACAAAATAAAGAAGATATGCGGACAATTTGTGACAACGCAAAACGATCTGAAAATCCACCCGCAAATGAAGTGTTAAAGCAAATGGCTGCGCAGCAAATCATGCTATATATCCATAATGAAGAAGATCGTTATACACAGCCAAAAAATTGGCAAGAGAAGGGCTTTTTGCATCCGGTATCTGAATTAAAAGGCACGTATCAGAATTATTATTATTCCTATGTTAGCGATGTAAAAAATTACGCGGTGGATACGGGGCGTATTTTGTCGTTTTATAAATATTTAGAGAGTGGTGAGTAGGGAACCTTGATCCCCCTTTGAAAAGGGGGTGCCCGTCTTCGGGCGGGGGATTTGAGATGCTTGATTACAAACAGAGATCTTTAAATCCCCCTACCCCCTTTACCAAAGGGGGACCCTCTAGCATGCCCCTATTTATGCAACAACCCTCTTAAGGGGGATTCCTTTATTAAGTCGCTTGCAACCACTGATTCAACGTCACCAAATCCATTATTTCAATCACGCCTGCAGCTTGTTTGAGTTGCAATATGCTTAAAATATAATTATATCGTGCGCTGGATAAATTTTGTTGTTGCTGGTAGAGCAAAGAAATACTGTCTAACACATCGACTGATGTTTTAATTCCGACTTCATAAGAGGCTTCATTCGCATCGAGTGCGCTTTGTGCTGAAATGACAGCTTGTTCTAGCGCCTTCACCCGACTCATGGCCGCTTCTACATTGCGAAATGCGGTGCGGGTTTGGTTAATTGTATTGCGGCGTTGTTCTTCATACGCATCGCGCGCTGCTTCATATTGATATTCTGCTTGTCGCACTTGCGCCAGAATTTGGCCACCTGAGAATAAATTAACATTGGACTCCACAGAAATAGCCCACCCATGCGAAGCACCTTCTTGAGGTTCTACAACCGTACCATTTAAAGAGGTACCATATTCACCTGAAACTTGTAAGTTAGGATAAAATTGTGCGCGTTCAACATCGACATTAGCTTCCGCTGCCTGCATATTAAATCTTGATGCCGTCAGCGTGGGATTATCGTATTCAGCTTGTTCAACCCATTCTTCCATATTAAAAGGATCGGGATTATTGAGAGGAATTTTAGGCAATAAAGGCGCAAGCTCATCTACTGGAATACCGGTAATGACTTGCAATGATTCTTTAGTATCTGCCAAATGATTGCGCGCAGAAATTTCTTGTGCGACTTGCGCATCATATTGCGCTTGGAAATCATAAACATCGGTAATTGCAACCAAACCCACATCAAAGCGCTGTTGCACTTGGTTAAGCTGACTGCCCAGTGCTTCTTTTTGTGCGGTGGTAAAAGTGAGCGTATCTTCTGCCGCTAATATATTAAAATAAGCATTCGCAACGCGCGTAATTAAATTTTGTTCATTGGCAAGAAAAGTCGCATCAGCTTCTTTAGAGACGCGTCTTGCTTCTTTGATGTTATACCAGGTGCCAAAGCTAATAATATTTTGCGTGGCAGTCGCAATATAACCATGGGTACGTGTAATACCCGGAGTAACAATATTTTCAGGGTTCGAACCCGGGAAAATAAACGCATTTTGACTCTCGGTATAAAAGAGGACACTGGCTTGAGGTAATAACTGCGACGCCGCAATCGGCACACCTTCTTTAGTGGCAAGCTGAGTAGCCAGCGCTTGTTGTAAGACAGGATCATTCGCTAAGGCTTGTGCATAAGTGGTGATTAAATCTTGCTCTTCTGCAAAGGCCATATGGGAAAAGCTAAAGAAGCCTATCATGGCGATTATTTTGGATAAGTTCATCAAAAATTAAATTCCTTTAAAGTATCCGCGTGTTCCATCATGGGTACTAGCGTTTCATAGAGAGTGGTTTGTTGACATATTTCCAAGGTAGGGTGGTGAATGAGTGTAGCAAACATCACTGGCGCCTGACCGATATTCACGAAAATACGACCTTTTAAGTTTAAAATATTTTTGTAAGCCTCGGGTAACTTTGGCAAACCACCGGTTATAACGATGACATCAAAAGTCCCGTGCTGATCAAAACCGCCACTCGCATCGGCGTTCATTAATTCCACATTGTGAATTTGATGCGTGGCTAAATTACTTTGGGCTATGGCAGTAAAGCTGGGATTAATATCTACACTCACCACGGTTTTTG
>CAZPAA010000252.1:0-3054 GCA_964584425.1 uncultured Gammaproteobacteria bacterium
GTCTATTTGTTTCTCTACACATTCAAATAAAATAACGACCATATTCACCGGGACTTTTTCATATTTGAGCGTGGTAGTGATAAGATTATCTAACAAGTTAATATTAGCGACAAATGTTTTGCAAATATAACTGGCCATATCTGTGTGTAAAGCAGCTATTTGCGCCACGGCCGAAGGTTTTTGTGCTTTGAAATCTTCAAGCAGTGATAATAATTTTCTTAAGTTATAATCGGCTAAGCGATTGTCGTAATGACGGTTGACATAAATATCTGCAAGCATGATGGCTAGAATTTCAGGACAGGATTTTTGTATCAAGATGGCTTTTACTTGCGCCGCATTATAATCCGGCAATATAAAAGTAAATGCGCGTTTTTGCTGGGCTAGACTTGCAATCGATCGCCCAGCTTGGTAGGCATTATTTTGAGTTGCAAAAATTCTGAAATTGGGTTTGTCGCCCATTAATAAAGTATTGGTTAATTTTTCCATAAATTCACCGGTATTGATCTCGTCATAAACCAGCGGGCGATCTTCTTCATAGGCTAATTTCAGCAGTTTTTCTTTGACTTCAATACTTGCACCGGCTTCTATGAGGTAATATCCTTTTTTATTTTTATTATCTTCTGCACTATTCAATGGTTGATCACCAAAACCATTTTCTTCTAAGGCTTTACAGATAATGGTGCTTTTGCCGATAGCGCTGGTGCCTTCAAGTAAATATAAATTAATTCCCGGCGTATTTTTCAAAATAGTTTTGTTTGTGTTTGATTTATAATCACTGACACGTAATAGCGCTCGCACGTGTTGTTTGACTTGATGATGTGCGCTCGTGACTAGAAAATCTTTGTACACATGTTCTTTAAATTCTCTGATGGGCAAGGTTTTATCGATCACCATTTGCGCGCAGATTGCAGGTTGTTTTAACGGGTCTAAATCATCTGAGTCTTGATGGGCTAAATATAACAAAGCCATAAGTTGTAAATCCCTAGGGGTTAATGCAATTTTATCGGGATTTTCATCGATTTTTTTAATATAAGCTTGGAGGAATAATTTTGCTATGGCTTCACAATGAGGAGAATCTTGTAATAAAGGCAGTAATATTTCATGGTATAAATAAGCAGGGGGTGGCGCGGTAAAGCTTACACAAGCTCCACATTGTACAAATAAATCCGGTAAAATCCGCTCGCCACCATAACTGATGGAATTACCGGCAGCAATAATTTGTGCATCTTCATCTAACGCTAGATAATTACCATTGAGGTAAAGGCTTGGTATATTATTCATCGCATCTTTTACAAAATGTAAATGCGAATTGATGAGATCAGCTTCATCCATAAAAATTCTACGCTTCTTGCCCTTGTTTGCTGCAAAAGCGTGAAATTGATCCATTCCCTGATAAAAAATAATATCAGTGCGATGATTATAATACTTATCAATAAAAGTGCTCTTACCCACACCGGTTTCGCCGGTGATATAAACATAAGGTGAATAAGACAAAGTAGACTCTATGAGCGCAAGACGTCCTGCGATGAAATCATTTGAAATCTTTATATCTAAATCAAGATGGGTGAATAAAGGTCTTGGGGGCAAGCTGGTGAGACCTTGCCAGTGATCTTCGATATTTGCATTTGGTTTTTTTGCTAAATACGCGTGTAGAGTTTTTAATTGTTGGTAGCTGTACTTGTCTGCCATGTGGTGAAGCTTTGGATTTAGCTCTGGAATTTGCGCACATTTTTCTTCGCGACAAACGCGATGTGTGGTGCTGGGTACGCAGCTTAATTGATGCTCGGTATCTGTAACAATAATCAGTTTTCCCTTGAAATATTCTTTTTGACCATTGTGATAAATAAATCCAGGTGATGCGCAAAGTGACAACATAGCATCTTCTAGTTCAGCGGATAAATGTCCTTTTAAGACAACCGTTTTACCCTCTGTCAATAATGTTTGCCAAACATCGCATATTTCCTCGTTAAAAACAAAGCCTTTTTTGTAGGTTCCGGTACGCTGAATAAATAATTCATTGCTTTTTCTACCGGAAATATCAACTACCATATCTGGTTTAAATTTTTTAGTTAATTGAGCCACCGTGAGTTCCATATCATGACTATTGATGATTTTTCCCTTTTTCTCCTCTAGTTTAAATTCATCAATTGAAAAATCACTCGCAGCTTCAATCGAGTCTGCAGGTTCACTCACAGGTACTGGAAATTTTGCTATGGGTGCAAGCACAATTTGCAGAGTTACATTATTGTTAGGTTCATTGGCCTCGCTGAATAATCTAGCCAAAACATTAGGCTTAATTGTTCGGCTCACAAATATCGTCAGGGTTTTATTTTTATTGTTATAAATTAAACTTGTCAGTGGATTTAAAATTTTTTCTTCATCATCAAAAATATAGTCCCCAAACAAATAACTTTGACTGCTAGGATTTAAAATAAAATCAGGATTTGAGGGCAATGTATTGACTCTTATTGCACTGTGTCTTGCAAATAATTGTTCCCAGTCATAGCCATTGGTTTTAGAAAATGTAATATTTTTTAATGAATAATGACGAAGATATAATTTTAATTTTTTTTCAGGCAATATACGACGCATAAAGTTTTGAAATTCTTCACTCTCCCAAGGTGAATTTTTTAGGACAATGTGATTTTTGTTTTCATCTAATGCTTTTAATAATTGACCAGGCGCAAATTCCAATTGCTTGCCGTAAATTTTCCACTGACCTAATAATAATGCACTCCAACTTTCAGACTCTTCAAACAGATCGATGATTGCAGTTGTGGGTGTCACAGCCGCTTCAGAAGCTACCGCTGTTAGCGGATCTTTGATCTTCTCAAATTCTTCTGGAGAGAGTTGTATGGTCTCTTTGGGTTCAAAGCGTGTGGTAAAATCATCTTCAGCATAAGTTTTATCCGTGCACAAACCGATAATAATAAGGCCTTCAGGCAATGCAATACCATTTTGCTTACGCTCTAAAAACCCGTGAAATTTTGCTACATTGGTAAATAATCGGTAATCGATGATAATGCATTTGTTAGGATTCGGCTGACGATATAA
>CAZPAA010000253.1:0-3009 GCA_964584425.1 uncultured Gammaproteobacteria bacterium
ATTTACCAATACCATTTGCGCCAATAATCGCGACTTTTTCGCCGCGTTGTAACTCAAAACTCACATTGTTTAATACCGTTAAATTGCCGTAAGATTTTTTAATTTTTTCTACCGATAAAGCACGCTTACCCGAAGGCCGTAATTGCTTGAATGAAAAATACGGCGCGCCACGATTCGTCATTTTTATTTCTGTCATTTCGATGCGCTCGATTTGACGTTGCTTAGATTTCGCTTGTTTAGCTTTACTCGCTTTTGCTCCGAATTTTTCTACGAAGGTTTGGAGCTGCTCTACTTTTGCTTCTTGATGTCTACGTGCACTGGCGCGTTGCTCTTCAGCTTGCTGTTTTAATTCGAGTGAACGATCATAATTACCCGTGTACGGTGTGATGGTTCCATAATCGATATCTAGAATATGCGTTGAGACAGAATTTAAAAAATGTTTATCGTGTGAAACAAATAAAACAATCCCTTCAAATTCCGTTTTTAAATATTCTTCTAGCCAATGAATAGACGTAATATCCAAGTGGTTGGTGGGTTCATCGAGTAATAATACATCGGGGTTTTGAAATAATACTTGCGCGAGCAGTACGCGTAATTTAAATCCGCCGGAGAGGGCACTCATGGGGCCATGGTGTTTTTCCTGATTGATGCCTAAGCCGGATAATAAGGTTTGGGCCACACTTTGCGCTTCATAGCCGCGATGGTGGGCAATTTTCTCTTCCATGGTGCCAAGCAGCAGGCCGTCTTCTTCATTAAAGTCGGGCTTGGCTAATAATTCCTCTTTTGTTTTAAACGCTTGCCAGAGATCGGCATTACCAGAGATAACCACATCTACAACCGGCCAGGTTTCGTATTTAAAGTGATCTTGCGAGAGCATGCCTATTTGGGCATCAAAGGGTAGGGTTACCTCCCCTTCCATAGGTTTTTCATTTCCTGCGACAATACGCAGCAGGCTGGACTTGCCAGCGCCGTTCTTCCCGGTGATACCAAAGCGCTGTCCGGGACGGCACTGGAAGGTAGCCCCTGAAAAAAGCTCTGAACGACCATATTGGACGGATACATTCTGGATATTTAACATACCCAGAATTCTACCAGAGTTCTAGGCAGAAAGAACCTCGTCTAAATCAATATATGCATGAACCTCGGAGAATAAAGTCTCAATCTGTTGGTCATTTGGAATGGAATCCAAGGAAATTTGCTGCATCAGCGCAACATTGGTTATTTTTTCTTCAAATAAATCAATATGTTGTTGTTTTGGATGGGAATATCCAAATTCTTCAACTAGAAACGTGGCGAGATAATTTGCTGGAGAAAATTGTTGTGTTTTTGTTTGCATATGTACTCCCTGCTGAATTGATATTATGACTAGAAAATCGAATCATAAACCTTTGCGAATCAAATTACCACTGTGAAAAATACGGATGTTTATCTATAATGAATGAATCAACTAAGGTGCCTTACCATGCAAATACCATTACAAATTACATTTCGCGAATCACTCGATCCAACGGGTGCCATTCGCGCCAGAATACATGAGCAAGTAGAAAAATTAGATGCATTCCATAAAAATATTATTGGCTGCCAAGTAGTGGTGGAATCGCCTCATCACAACCATCACCGTGGTAACTTATATCAAGTTCGAGTCAACCTGAGTGTACCCGGGCATCAATTTGTAGCAACGAGTGAATCTAAGCATGATCATGCGCATGAAGATGTTTATGTTGCAGTGCGCGATGCATTTGATGCGCTCGAGCGTCAATTGGAGTCGTTAACGCGCATCCAACATGGGGATGCTAAAACCCATATGGTATTACCGCAAGGTGAAGTGTCTGTGTTGTTTTCTGAAGATGATTATGGTCGCATTACAACGACTGATGGACATGATATCTATTTTCATCGCAATAGTGTTGCGAATGGCGATTTTGCGAAGCTTAAAATTGGTACACGGGTTGCGTATGAATATGAAATGGGTGATGATGGATTGCAAGCAACCTATGTGAAGGTTTTGGATTAAATGGCCTAAAAATCCCCCCTGCCCCCCTTTTTCAAAGGGGGATCTAAAGAAGGGCTATTTTTTTATAGCATCAAAATAATCTAGCACTTCTTCCATCAACATTTCTTGTGTGAGCGCAAAGGCATCATCAAAGGCTTGTACAATTGTGCCCAATTCATTTTCTTCACTTTGTTGAAATGACTCAACCGTAAAGCTTGCGGCTAAATCTCTTGTAGGGTATGACACTAATTTTGCGACTAATTTGATGTGTATTCGCGGCGCTTTTTCTGCTTCTTTATATTCTGCCTGGAAATCATACACTTCGAGTAATAATTGATAATCCGGTTTAACTCCGGCAGTATCCCCGCTCACTCTGGAAAGCACTTCGCTATTTTCAAATGACTCAATTAAGCTACTTTGAATCATCCAATTTAAAGAGCTAGACCAACGTGCATTCGCATAATAATCTAAGCGTTGCGGGCTATGCATTAAATTTATTCTATTATCATCCAAACCTTTGGCAATGATGGGCGTTTGGATCATGATAAAATCATCTACGCGCTTATGATCACTTTCATAATAGGAAAGCGCATTAAGCGTATAGAATTGATCAATATTTTGATTTGACGTCAACAAACCTGAACAGCCGCTTAACAATAATATCCCTATTAAAATTAATTGCTTCATTTGATTTTATGTCCTTCATAAGCGGGTTGAAATAATAAAGCTGATGGGTTATTGCGCAAATTATCGGTTAAATCACCCATGTCCTTCACCGTTTTGCGTGCATCTTTTAAAAAATATTCCATCTCAACCAGTCCCGTTTCTGAAAATGCGTTGATATTATTGGTGAGTTGGTTGGTATTATTCAAAATTTGATCCATCACTTTTCTTGAGTCCGCAAGCGCTTTAGTAAATTCATTCATATTTTTTAAAGTTTGCGCAAACTGAAGACGATTTTGCTCATTTAAGGTATCTAAAATGGAATAAGCCACATCGGTAAAACTTTGGATTAA
>CAZPAA010000254.1:0-2988 GCA_964584425.1 uncultured Gammaproteobacteria bacterium
CGCGTTGCTCGCAGTCGCAATGACGGAGCTAGATTCGCATCTTGAAGTGAAATGGGTATATATGTCATTCCCATCTCCCCAAATTACACCACTCTGAGAAAAGAAGGTGAACAAATTTATTTCCTGTCATCCTCACCAAACCGCATAGGGATAATGCTGCAAAATTTTCCTATCACTCGTCAGCAAAAAATCCTTATGAATCGCCGCTTCTGCAATGATAAGGCGGTCAAACAAATCTCTTGTCCATGACAGTTTCAAGGCATAATTAGTGACTAAGTGAAAAGGATTAGGCTTGGTTTGTAAACCAATCGACCCTGCAAGTTCCCTTAAAATTTCAAAAGGCTCAACAATTATCTTATTTATAGGACTTGCGCAAAACCATTTGTAGGGACGCAACATGTTGCGTCCAAGTGTCGGTAAAATCACAGATGCGTGACTCTCGCCATTTCTGGGACGCAACATGTTGCGTCCCTACAAATGGTTTTGCGTAAGTCCTCATTTATTTCATGTAAATATTTTAACTCGACCTCTACTAATGGAGAGAAATAAAGTGGATGCGTTTCGATAATCTGTTTAGCCTTCGATGAAAAACGTTCAATTTCACCGGCATAAAGCCAGACAATTACATGGGTGTCTAAATAAGCTACAGTTCTACTGCCGAAAGTGCCGCATTAGGCTATTCGATTCATACCCTACTTAACACAGGCCAATTCCCTTTTTCTCAACAAGACACAAACAGCCCCAGCGATGCTTTTTTAGCTAATATTGAGCCCCTTGTGAGAATCGACCCTGCAAGTTCCCTTAAAATTTCATAAGGCTCAACAATTATCTTATTTATAGGACTTGCGCAAAACCATTTGTAGGGACGCAACATGTTGCGTCCAAGTGTCGGTAAAATCACAGATGCGTGACTCTCGCCATTTCTGGGACGCAACATGTTGCGTCCCTACAAATGGTTTTGCGTAAGCCTCATTTATTTCATGTAAATATTTTAACTCGACCTCTACTAATGGAGAGAAATAAAGTGGATGCGTTTCGATAATCTGTTTAGCCTTCGATGAAAAACGTTCAATTTCACCGGCATAAAGCCAGACAATCACATGCGTGTCTAAATAAACTACAGTTTGTCTGGCTCGTTCCATTGTGCTATCTCCATATCGACAAGTTCATTCAGATCGCCATTGACACATTGATGTTTTTTCAAATTCGCAAATTTAGATCCTTTTTGCTCTAATATCAATAACACTCGGCTGCCTTTACGTTCAATAACGACAGGATCCCCGGTGGCTATGATTTCATCCACCACCTGATACAAATTTTGACGTAATGTTGTGATACTTAGGGTCTGCATATTCCACCTCCATTTCAGATTCTAAAATCGCACCTATCACTGTATGTACGTACGCGTGAAAGTCTTGTGTCCCCTAACTAAATACCATAAAATCCCTCAATGGAAACAAACTCACAATCCCGCTTTGGAAACAATTTTTACCTTCTCCTGAAAAATATTTCAGCTTATACGCTCACAACAGCTGCAAGTGCCGCATTAGGCTATTCGATCCATACCCTCACTCACACCGGCGAATTTCCCTTTTCTCAACAAAACACAAACAATCCCAGCGATGGGTATCAAGAACTAGAAGCCCTATTGCGGTATATAAAATTTGGCTTGGAAGGTGGCTTAACGATGTCTGGTTTTTTAGCTTATATTATGCCCATTGTTAGAGAAGATGCTGAGGGCTTTGTGCTTGATGAGAGCATTATGCTGAGTAATACCGTTAATAATCCGATGCTTTTAGCCCTCATATTTGCATGTTTAGTGGTACCTATCGGTGGTCTAGAAAATGGCGAAACCAGTCGTGAAGAATTTCTCACTTCTTTGATGGTGGGCTTGACAGGTTCTTTTGGTATAGCCGTTTTAGATAGAAGTTTATGGGCAAGCCAAGCCATGCTGGATTGTACTGGTAATCTCGCATCACAATGCTGGCAATCCACAAAAGCTGGGATGAATCATATTTATCAACGTTTTTGGCAAAGATCTGCCCAACATCAACGTAATGATCTTGAAATTAATTTAGAATTTAGGTAAATGGAACTTGCGAAATCACATCAATATTCATCAACGCAATCGGCAAAGGGATCACGGGAATAGAATCCATCTGTGAATAAACATTCGTTTTTGCATAAATCACACTCTGCTTATATTTTTTAATTTGTTTCAAATCACTGCTACGTAATTGCGAAGTCCATTTGACTTCCACCGGCCAAAATTTATCTTGATGAACATAGGCAACATCAACTTCGCCTTCAGCTTTAATATAATACGTAGGGAAAAACCGCCTAAAATGCGTGACTACACAAGCTTCAACCAGATGAGAATATAATTCTTTATCTTGCAAAGCCAATTGAATTTGATTTGTGAATGGATCTGCATCTCCCTTTATCCAAGCGCGCATCGCATGATAAATAAAAGGATCACAAAACATATGCTTTTTCTCTTTTTTAGGGGCGGGTTTTAATTTATCTTCGATGATGGCCGATTGCACAAATAATGCATCCATTGAAGATAATATTTCTATATAATCTATCACTGTTTGCACAGAATTGATCGATAACTCTTTTTCTAATTTATTCCATGAAACCTGAGTCGCATAATGTTTTATAACGGCCTCAATAATTTCTTTTAAAAATAATTCTTTTTTACCCTGTTTTAACACATCACCTCTAATCCAATCAGAATACGTCGCTAACGTTGTTCTTGAAATTATTTTTTTAGCTGAAAATTCATTAATTGCAGTTAAAAAACCACCATGGATTAAATAATGATCAAGTTCAACAAATAGATCAGAAAGAATAGTTTGCGCAATCGGTGAATCTAATTTGTCTGCATCAGGTAATTTACCTTTTAATTTTAAAACCTCACGAAAAGAAAGCGGATAATAATGAAAATCCACTTGTTTAGCCATGCAACGTCTACCAGGAAATCGT
>CAZPAA010000255.1:0-1581 GCA_964584425.1 uncultured Gammaproteobacteria bacterium
ATTTCACGGTTAATCCCTTCAATTTTAATATCCATTTGCAGTGCAGTAATACCATCACGCGTTCCTGCGACTTTAAAGTCCATATCGCCGAGGTGATCTTCATCACCCAAAATATCGGTCAATACTTGATAAGCATGCGGTTCTTTAATCAAACCCATCGCAATCCCAGCAACTGGCGCTTTAATGGGGATACCGGCATCCATCATCGCTAAGCTTGCGGCGCAAACACTCGCCATTGAGCTTGAACCATTCGATTCAGTGATTTCAGACACCACGCGTGTTACATAAGGGAATTCGGCCGCGCTCGGCACTACAGCTTGAACACCGCGTTTCGCCAAACGACCATGACCAATTTCACGACGTTTAGGTGCGCCAACTTGACCACACTCACCCACAGAATAAGGGGGGAAGTTATAGTGGAAAATAAAGGTCTCACTCTCTGCGCCGACTAAGGCATCGATGCTTTGTGCATCGCGATCGGTACCGAGCGTCGCTACTGCTAAGGCTTGCGTTTCACCGCGCGTAAATAAAGAAGAACCGTGGGTTCTGGGTAATACACCTACGCGTGTGCGAATCGGACGAACAGTTTTGTGATCACGACCGTCAATCCGAGGCTCGCCGCGTAAAATTTTACCGCGGACTAAATCGCGCTCGATAGTATCAAATGCTTTCAATACATGATTAGCAGTGATATTTTTTTCTTCATTTACAAAATCCGCTAATACGCGTTCACGTACGGCGGCAATGGCAGACTTACGTTGTAATTTCTCACTAATACGATAAGCGTCTTGTAAACCAGGTTCAGCATGCTGCTTAATATGTGCCAGCAATTGCGCATCCATCGGATGTGGTTGCCAATCCCAGCGAGTTTTGCCTCCTGCATCAGCGAATTGTTGAATCGCTTTAATTGCAGTTTGCATTTGCTCATGACCAAACATGACCGCACCTAGCATCACGGCTTCGGATAATTCTTTTGCTTCAGATTCAACCATCAGTACCGCATGTTCGGTACCGGCCACGACTAAATCAAGTTCAGAAGTTGGCAATTCACTTAAAGTGGGATTTAATAAATATTCGCCATCTTTATAGCCAACACGTGCTGCGCCTAATGGACCATTGAAAGGGATCCCGCTGATCGCTAACGCAGCGGATGCACCCAGCATCGATGGAATATCGGGGTCAACTTCTGGATTCACTGACATCACCGTAGCCACCACTTGCACTTCATTCATGAAATCATCAGGGAATAAAGGACGAATAGGTCTGTCGATTAAGCGTGAGGTTAAGGTTTCTTTTTCAGAAGGTCTTGCTTCACGGCGAAAATAATTACCGGGAACTCGGCCAACGGCGTAGCTGCGTTCCATATAATTTACAGTCAGTGGGAAGAAGTCTGCATTGGGATCTGCTTCTGCGATGCCCACAACCGTCACTAAAACTGTTGTGCCATCCATATCTATCATAACAGCGCCACTCGCTTGTCTTGCAATTTCATTCGTCTGCAAGGTGACGGTGTTTTTTCCGTATTGGAAGCTTAATTCATTCACCATTTCGCCTTGAACTACGAATCCCTAAACGTTAACT
>CAZPAA010000255.1:1591-2987 GCA_964584425.1 uncultured Gammaproteobacteria bacterium
AAAATTAACGTTGTGTAAGCTCCATAGCCGGTAAAGTTTAATAATGTTAAAAATGACTTGCCGTGAGTGCTCAATTTCAATAAGCCAGAGCGAGAATGCTTATCTTGTCGCTTAATTTTCAAATGCTCAGTTAAACGGGTAATTCTGGCGGATAATAACGCCACTTGTACCTCGACTGAACCTGTATCACTTTTACCACGTTGGTATTGGTTAACCAACTCTGCTTTTTGTATTGCCGTTAAAGACATTCAGAACCTCCTTCAAAACAAACACGTCATTCTACCATCAAAACCAGGTCTAGGCCACCAACCCCTTTGGCCGCAATAATCGACTAGGCGCTACTTGGCCATTGGCCAAGACCTCACCCATCCCAAAAAACTGTCCATTATAATACAATTGCACCCACTTGTGTTGCCCTTCTACATTTAAAGTCACGGATTGGCCTTGGAGTAAATAATGGGCGGCGGTGCGGCTTAGGCTCAGCATGGGGAAGCCTTGCAGGGCGATATTTAGTGGAATTAAACAGGTATCGAGTTTATCGACGGTTAACTCTTCTAGTGCAGGTAGTGTATACATGGCTTGTGTGTTTAAGCCTGCAACTAAAGCACGGCGTAATTCACTGACATAAGCCCCGCAGCCCAATTTTTCACCTAAATCTTCGACTAGGGTACGGATATAAGTCCCTTTGCTGCAAGCGATGCGCATTTTGAGTTCACCCTCTTTATAATCGAGAATATCGAGTGATTCAATGGTGACTTGCCTTGCGGGGCGATCGATGGTGATGCCTTGGCGGGCTAGTTTGTATAATACTTGTCCGTTTACTTTGAGAGCTGAGTACATCGAAGGCACTTGTGAAATTTCGCCTCTAAAGGACATGCAGGCGGCTTCTAATAATTCGCGATTGAGCTCGGGTACAGGTTTTTGTTCTACGATTTCCCCTTCAGCATCGCCAGTGGTGGTTTTTATCCCAAGTTTGGCGGTGACTTCGTAGGTTTTATTGGCTTCTAGTAAAAACTGGGAGAATTTGGTGGTTTGGCCGAAGCAGATGGGGAGCATGCCGGTTGCTAATGGATCTAGGCTGCCGGTGTGGCCGGCTTTTTCGGCTTGGAATAGGCGTTTTACTTTTTGTAAGGCTTGATTGGAGGTTAAGCCTAAGGGTTTGTCTAACAATAGGATGCCGGTTATGTTACGGGTTGGTTTTTTGGGGATTGACATGTTACTCCTTAATTAAAATTTAATCCCCCTTTGAAAAGGGGGTGCCCGCGTCTAGCGGGGGATTTGAGATATCTGATTATACACAAAGATCTTAAATCCCCCCTGCCCCCCTTTTTCAAAGGCGGATCTAAGTTTATTAGATCACCTTTTGAAAAAGGGGGTGCCGGCGTCTAGAGGAGGT
>CAZPAA010000256.1:0-2981 GCA_964584425.1 uncultured Gammaproteobacteria bacterium
TCCAGTACCACCAATTCCACCTAAACTTTAAATGGTAAAACTACTACCTTGCATTTCTTTCGGGGTCAGTTGTCCGGCGCGCGCTTTTTCGCTGATTAATTTCAATTCTTCCGCAAGTTCCATAAAACCTTTTTGATTAACATCACGGATCACCGGCACGACTAAACCATTGGGCGTGTCGACTGCAACACCGATGTGATAATATTTTTTCATCACCAACTGATCGCCTGCTAATGAAGCGTTGAATGTTGGAAATGTTTTCAATGCAGCGACAGCTGCTTTCATTAAAAATACCAACGGCGTTAATTTTATGCCCTTGGTTTCTGCTTTAATTTTGTATTGCTGACGAAATGCTTCGAGATCGGTAATATCGACTTCGTCAAACTGAGTAACGTGCGGGATACTCACCCAATTGCGGTGTAAGAATTTTGCGCTCAACTTTTTAATGCGTGATAATTCTTGAAATTCAATGGGACCAAATTGAGAAAAATCTACTGCAGGCATGGGTTCAATCGCAAGACCACTGCCACTTGATTGCATACGGTTTTTAATAACGCTATTCAGATCTTCTTTCGTAGTGCGGCCTTTTTCACCGCTCGCAGGTACCGTTTTTAAATCAATGCCCAATTCACGCGCAAGTCTGCGCACACCTGGGCTTGCATAAAATGAATCTGAAATGGTAGCTGTGCTTGTGCTTGCGGCAACTGGCGCGGGTTTTGCTGCTTCAGGTTTTGCGGTTACGGGTGCTGCTGATTTTGATTCAGCTTGTGGTTGCGGTGTCTTGGCATTTTCATCCGAGCTGATAGAACATATCACAGAATCCTGCGCTACTTTATCGCCCACATTAATTGCAATACTTTGCACAACGCCTGCAACCGGGGATGGAATTTCCATAGAGGCTTTGTCGCTTTCTAGTACCGCTAAGGTTTGATTCTTTTTAATGGTTTGGCCTACTTTGATCGGCACTTCGATCACATCGACTTTATCAAAGTTGCCAATATCAGGCACTCGCACGGTTTGTGCAAAAGAAAAAGATGATGATGATGATTTTTGTTCAGGCTGTGTTGTTGGCGGTGGAGGAACAGGTGCGCTTTGTTCCTTCTTTTCTGCCTCTTCTGCTGACAAACTTAAAATCAAATCATTTTGTTTAATTTTATCGCCAACTTTAACATTGATTTCTTGCACAAAACCGGCCAAGGGTGATGGCACTTCCATGGAGGCTTTATCACTTTCTAATGTGACTAAGCTTTGATCTTTTTTAATATTATCGCCAACAGCAACCATCACTTCAATCACAGTGACATGCTCTACGTTACCAATATCAGGAACGGTTATTTTTTCAATACTCACAAAATTCTCCCTTCTTTACGTCCGTGCGGGATCAGGTTTATTGGGGTTGATATTAAATCGTTGCATCGCTTGCGTCACCACGCTCATAGGGATTTCTCCCATATCTGCCAGGGTTTTTAATGTAGTCACCACGATGAAATCACTATTCACTTCAAAGAAGTAACGTAATTTTGCGCGGGTATCGCTGCGTCCAAATCCATCCGTGCCTAAGGTGACATATTTACCGGGAATAAAGTTACGAATTTGATCGGGGTATGCGCGCATATAATCCGTTGCCGCAATCACGGGGCCTTTTTTATCAGCCAAGCACTGCGTTACATAAGGAATTTGCGGTGTTGCGGTCGGATGCAAATGATTATAACGTTCGGCACTTAAACCTTCACGGCGCAGTTCAGTGAAACTGGTCACACTCCAGACATCACTGCTGATCTCATATTCTGCATCTAATATTTCCGCAGCTTTAATCACTTCCATTAAAATAGTACCCGAGCCTAATAGTTGCACATGATGTTTCTTTGAAAGAAATTTATTGAGCAAATACATGCCTTTGATAATACCTTCAGTAGCGTCGGGAGGCAAAGCCGGATGCGCGTAATTTTCATTCATCAGGGTGATGTAATAAAAAACATTTTCTTCATTTGCGAACATGCGACGCATACCATCTTGCATAATCACTGCTAATTCATACGCGAAAGTGGGATCGTAGCTAACGCAATTTGGAATGGTTGCCGCCATTAAATGACTATGCCCATCTTGATGTTGCAAGCCTTCCCCGGCTAAGGTCGTGCGCCCTGCGGTTGCGCCTAATAAAAATCCTCTGGCTTGCGAATCTGCGGCGGCCCAAGCCAGATCACCAATTCGCTGAAAGCCAAACATGGAATAAAAAATATAAAATGGTATCAGCGGGCGTTGATGCACACTGTAGGCCGTCGCTGCTGCAATCCATGAGCAAAATGCGCCGCCTTCATTGATCCCCTCTTCTAACAACTGGCCTTGTTTATCTTCGCGATAGTACATGACTTGGCCAGAATCTACAGGTTCATATAATTGCCCTTTGCTCGAATAAATACCGATGGTACGGAATAAACCTTCCATCCCGAAGGTGCGCGCTTCATCAGGAATAATAGGCACAATATATTTTGATAACGCTTCATCTTTTAGCAAAATATTCAAAATTCGTACAAATGCCATGGTGGTGGAAATATGCCGCTCACCGGTTTCTTTTAATACCGCTTCAAATGCGGGTAAATCTGGAATGGGAAAGGGTTGTTTTTCAACATGACGTGCGGGTAAATAGCCGCCTAATGCTTTGCGTTTTGTCTGTAAATATTGAATTTCTTCACTATCAACGGAAGGCATATAAAAAGGATATTCAGCAATTTTTTCATCTGGAATCGGTAAATTGAAACGATTGCGAAATACTTTTAATGATTCCAAATCCATTTTTTTTGCTTGATGAGTAAAATTCAAGCCTTCACCTGCGGCGCCCATACCAAAGCCTTTGACGGTTTTAACTAATACCACTACGGGTTGATTTTTATGTTGAACCGCTGCATGATACGCGGCGTAAACTTTTTCAACATCGTGTCCACCACGGCTTAAGCGATAAATATCATCATCACTTAAATCTG
>CAZPAA010000257.1:0-2964 GCA_964584425.1 uncultured Gammaproteobacteria bacterium
CAGAATCACCGTAGAAGACTGCCTAGAACACGTAGACAACCGTTTCGAACTCGTACTCCTAGCCACCAAACGTGCCCGCCAACTCGCTTTTGGCACCGCCGAACCGTTAGTTGAATGGGAAAACGACAAACCCACAGTAGTAGCCCTACGCGAAATCGCAACCGGCGATATGAATGAAGAAACCATCAAAGCCGCTGCATTACGTGTCAACCAACCCTTGCAGCACACGCAATACGCATACGCTGATCAATTCGCTGCAATTGAAGAGGATCTCACCCTGGTTGAAACCTTCAAGGAAGAAGATAAATAAGGAATAACTGTGGCATTTGAAGATCTAAAGCAAACACTTGCGCAATATTTAGACGAGGATGCCCTTTTATCCATCGAAAAGGCTTATGAATTAGCCAAAAAAGCGCACGGTACCCAAACCCGTTTTTCAGGTGAACCCTACATCACCCATCCCGTCGCAGTCGCACAAATTTTGGCCGACATGCGCATGGATCCCGAAAGCATCATGGCCGCACTCATGCACGATGTCATCGAAGACACGGAAGTCACTAAAGAAGATCTTTCAAAACAATTCGGACCCCACGTCGCCGATCTCGTGGATGGGGTCACTAAACTCGCACAAATTTCATTCGAAAGCCGCGTGGTCGCGCAAGCAGAAAATTTTCGCAAAATGCTACTCGCGATGGTGAAAGATATTCGCGTCATTATTATTAAATTGGCCGATCGCCTACACAATATGCGAACCATAGGCGCTCTTCCGCCTGCAAAACGCCACCGCATCGCGCATGAAACCTTAGAAATTTATGCGCCGATCGCCAATCGCATCGGCATGCACGCAGTTTACATTGAGCTTGAAGATTTATGTTTCGCAGCGTTGAATCCTCTTCGTTATGCACTACTTAAAAAAGCTGTAGTAAAAGCACGCGGACATCGCAAGCAAATGGTCACGCATATCCAAGAAGCCATCAAAGAATGTTTGCTGCGCGCCACTTTCACTGATTTTAAAGTCATCGGGCGCCAAAAACATATTTACAGTATTTACAAAAAAATGCGGCAAAAACATTTATCCTTTAACGATATTATGGATGTGTATGCATTTCGCATCATTGTCGCAACCGAAGATGACTGTTATCGCTGCCTAGGATTAGTGCATCATTTATATAAACCTGTCCCCGGCCGATTTAAAGATTATATTGCGATTCCTAAAAACAATAGTTATCAATCTCTACATACCACATTATTTGGCCCACATGGCGTGCCGATAGAAGTACAAATTCGCACCAAACAAATGAATAAAATTGCACAAAGCGGAATCGCTGCGCACTGGCGTTATAAATCGCCCGGCAGCCAATTTGATAAAGTGCAAATGCGCACGCGCGCCTGGTTAATGAATCTACTTGAAATTCAGCAAGAAACCGGCAGCTCTTTAGAATTTATTGAAAATGTAAAAATTGATTTATTCCCCGACGCCGTTTATGTTTTCACCCCCAAAGGCAAAATTATCGAATTACCTGCAAAATCAACGCCGGTTGATTTCGCTTATGCAGTGCATACGGATGTCGGCAATCATTGCATCGCCTCGCGCGTCAATCGTCATCTGGTACCCTTATCAACGCCGCTTTCCAATGGTCAAACCATAGAAATTATTACCGATGCAAAAACCCATCCCAATCCCACTTGGCTTAATTTTGTCGTGAGTGGAAAAGCGCGTAGCAGCATTCGAAGCTATATAAAAGATCAAAAGCAAGATGAGATGGTAGCCTTTGGTGAACGCTTGATCGAAGCCGCATTAGGCCAGCTTTCCATTTCGCTGGAAGAATTACCCGCAGAGAGCTTAGAAAATTTTTTAGCTACATTAGAATTATCTTCCATGAACGAAGTGTATGAATCCATCGGCCGCGGTGAGCGTAATAGTTTATTAGTGGCAAGACAATTAGCACAAACCTTGGATGAAAAATATAAAACTTCAGCATCGATCACATCTCAAGTATTATCCATAAAAGGCACCGAAGGGGT
Organism: uncultured Gammaproteobacteria bacterium; assembly: GCA_964584425.1. Taxonomy (GTDB): domain Bacteria; phylum Pseudomonadota; class Gammaproteobacteria; order JABCZS01; family JABCZS01; genus JABCZS01. Next base: position 2,026 of record CAZPAA010000257.1, read on the forward strand.
ATTAATTAAATTTGCGAAATGCTGCTGGCCCATTCCCGGTGATCCCATTGTGGGCATATTATTACCGGATGAGGGCATGATGGTCCATTATGAAGCGTGCAAAAAAATTGCGAGCGCGCGCAAAAAAGATAATTTAATTCGGGTAGAATGGGAAACAAATTCACAGCACGAATATGAAGCACGGCTTGATGTAGAACTTGAAAATCGCCGCGGTGTGTTAGCAGAACTCTCCGTTGCCATTGCCAGTACAGATGCAGATATTGATCGCATTCACAGTGATAATATTGATGGTCGTTTCGCCTGTATTACATTTATCGTCGGCGTGCATGATAGAACGCATTTGGCACATATTATTCGTAATTTACGGAAAGTGAATAAAGTATTGAAAATCACAAGGGTGCATTGATATACCCAAACCAATGGGGGATCAATCAAGTTTGCTAATTTAATAATTTACGCTATTTTAAAGCTATGAAACATATTTTAAAAACCTTATTTTGCCTACTCACCGTATTTTGCGCTGCAAGTTTTGCCGCTGAAAATAAAGACATTAATTTTTTACAAGATGCGGCGCTTCGCGGTGATAATGAAGCGCAATCTATCTTGGGGGATATTTATGGGCGGGGCGAATCAAGACCGCAAGACTGGACCATGGCCAAGCGCTGGTATGAAGAAGCCGCGAATAATGGCAATACCTATGCACAATATATGTTGGGCTTGATTTATCAATTAGGCTTAACCGGTCATACCGATGCCACCAAAGCAAATTACTGGTACAGCCGCGCCAATGAGCACGCCAACAGTCCGCGCGCAAAACGCATGGTGGCCCAATTTTTCGCTGACTACAATAATCCGCACTACAACCCGGAGCAAGCCTTCCGTTGGTATGAATCAGCCGCAATGGCGGGTGATGTTGAAGCGCAAGACACGATGGGTGAT
>CAZPAA010000258.1:0-2933 GCA_964584425.1 uncultured Gammaproteobacteria bacterium
TAAATTTGCCTGTGTGTATGTAATGCAGTGCGGCTAGGGGTGAAGGGATCCAAGCGATTATCCAATATAAATGGTACAAATGCTGGGCGTAGTGGGGATACAATTCATTTTGCATGTTTTGTGATTCTGCTTGCATCCAGCTGACCATGCGATAAAGTAACGCACCGAAGGGGCCTAAAATGAGGAACCAGAAAATTACGCCGAAAAAGCGTTCATGTGCTTGCCAGAAAATTAATTCGGTAACACCGCGGTTAAATGTTTTTGTGTCGATTAAATCGCCCGCTGCAGCTTTGAGTGCTTGCTCGCTTGCGACGGGGTCTGCGTCTTTTTTCAAATATTGAGTCAGTGCTTCTTGCAGGGTTGTAGGACTAAAGCAAAACCATAAAATCGCAAAGCCGACTACTAATTCAACTACGCCTGAAAATCGACCAACGATGCCCCATAAAATCGCAACAACAATCAATACGGGCAGTAGAATTATTGCAATTGCAAGGGGGCCGCCCCATAAACTTTTACTGCTGCCGAATAATGATTTCATCCATTGTACGTAATGTGCAATCCATGCTTGATTGCGCCAGCGTGCACCGGTGTCAAAATAATAATCTAACCATAAACATGCCAATAAAAGTGTGAGTTTCATAATGGATCCCTGTGATAATGTTGCAACAAAGTCCTAAAGTGTGACCAATCAAATGCAGCGCCCGGATCGGATTTTCTACCTGGGGCAATATTACTATGTCCTGTGATGCGATCGCTAGTAATACCTGGATACCATTGCATTAAATAATTAGTCAATTCTGCTAATGCAGCATACTGCTTTTCAGTATAGGCAGTATTGTCTGTGCCTTCTAATTCTATACCGATGGAAAAATCATTACATGCGCTACGCCCTTGAAATTCTGACGGTCCTGCATGCCATGCGCGGTGATTAAAAGATACAAACTGGGTGAGATGACCTTCCCTGTCAATAAATACATGGGCTGATACCCTCACTGGCAATATTGTAGCAAAATAAGGATGTTCTGTCGCGAGTAATTGATTGGTAAATAATTTTTCAATATTACCTGTGCCGAATTCGCCAGGGGGCAGACTGATGTTGTGGATCACCAATAAATTAATTTCTGTGTTTGATGGACGCGCGTCGCAGTTCGGCGATAAAATTTTTTTTGTGCGTTGTAACCAACCATTTTGAATTTGCATGGGGTAATTCTACAAGAATTTGCTGCTTTATTAAACCCGAGAAAGATCCCCCTTTGAAAAAGGGGGTGCCCGCGTCTAGCGGGGGATTTTGAGATGTTTGATTAATGCAAGAATTTTTAAATCCCCCCTGCCCCCCTTTTTCAAAGGGGGATCTCGCTCCGTAGTTTATTCGCTGACACATATATACCTGATTGGTTTTATTGACAGAATTAATATCAAATGCTAGCGTAGCGAGTTGTTTAATACATAAGGATGTCTATTATGAAGTTGCAGTTGACACTTTGTTCTACTTTGTGTTCTTTCTTAATTTCTTTACCTGTATTCGCTCAAAATACAAATAACACTGAAAAACCTAAAAATGCCCAAGAAGGCACGGCTCACGATTTTGTTGAAAATGTTGTGAATGAAGATGAAGATGGTGATTTTCCAGATGAGCCTTTCTATCCACCCGCTGAAGGCAGAGAAAAACTTCCTTGGGAAGATTATATCGGGTATGACGAAGGATTCTTTTTCCGTAATGAAGACAATACTTTTTCATTAGTATTTAATGGCTTATTGCAAGCACGTTATTATTATTCTCAAGCCGAGCATCAAAGTGATTTCCATCGCTTTTCATTACGTCGGACTGATTTATATTTCTCCGGTCATTTTATTGATGAATCTTGGCAGTATGTACTGGGTACTGAAGCAGGTCCTAATGGTGATCTGGCGCTGGATGACGTGTACATTGCAAAGAATTTCAATGATTATACCTGGGCACAAGTGGGTCAATTCTCTACACCCTTCTTGCGTGAAGATTTAATTTCAAGCACGCGTCAATTGGCTGTTGAGCGTTCATTGGTGACTAAATATTTCTCTACCGCTAACTCTACCGGTATTTTATTTGGTATAGAAAATGAAGAATTCAAGTGGGAAGCCGCAGCCGTTAACGGTTATTTTGAACATAACCCCGATGAAAATCAGGATGTGGTTGATCATGACTTCCAAGATGGCTTGAGTTATGCGTTTCTTTCTTGTTTAAAATTTAAGCCGTTTGGTTACTGGATTGAGTTCCGTGGATATAACTCTTTTGGTGAAAATGATCTGGGATTATTGATCGGGATTGCCGGCGGCTACGAGAAAGACAACGATGAAGCGAATGAAGAACAAATTTCCGGCACCATCGATGTGACTTTCCAAGGCAGTGGCTGGAGTACTTTTGCGATGGCAGTTGCGAGTCGCGATACCATCAATGATGACAACACTTCCTACGGTGCGCAAATTCAAGGTGGTTTATTTGTAGATGAAGAAAAAGATGAGTTTGAAATATTTTCCCGCTATGAATGGGGTGATTCTTCTGCAAGTAACGTGAATGGTGAACCTAATGTCCCAGCTGAAGATCTGAGCATCCTCACGGCAGGTTTTAACTGGTTTATTTATCCAAGAAACCTGAAGTTTACGACTGATTTGGGATATGCGTTTACCAGCATTGGTGAAAACTGGTCTGCTGAAGCGGATGGCTGGCGTGCTACCAATGACAGTGGTCAGTGGGTTGGACGGGCGCAGTTACAGCTTGTGATCTAGATTTGGTTTTGCAAGGAACTGTGTTTGTTTCCTATGTGCCGCGGCTTGACCGCGGCATCTATTTCTGTATTACTTGAAGTTGCGAAACTTTACCCCGTCATTGCGAGCGAAGCGCGGCAATCCAGGTTTTAATCTCAAATATTGCTTCGAACCTGGATTGCCGCGCTTCG
>CAZPAA010000259.1:0-2931 GCA_964584425.1 uncultured Gammaproteobacteria bacterium
GACATCCACCTCGATTTGGGCAATAATAGCTTGCAATTGTAAACGTCGACCTTTATCACCGCTCAGCAGGATACTATTACTGCGTTCATCTGCAGATAAAACCACTTGTCCGCCTGGCGTTTCACCTTGGCGGCGTGCTGCAACTAATGCTTCTAACGAGGCGACCACTTCATCTGCTGAAGCATATTCAAGTTTGATCATATCGATACCATCGGTTTCCGCGCGATCAAGTTTGTGCACAATTTCTGCAAGGCGCTGCGCATTTTCACCGCGATCAACGACTAATAAACTATTAGAAGGCACGTATGCAGCTAAATGTCCTTCAGGGGAAACTAAATTACGTAGAACCGGAACCAATTGCGCAGAAGGAACATGTTGAACGCTAATCACCCGTGCAACCACAGCATCTCTTGAACCTGGTTCGGCATCCGTCGCAATAAAAGTACCTAATTGCCGTGCTTTTGCATCGGGCACAATTTTAACCACGCCATCACTTTCGACTGCGGTATACCCTATGACTTGCAGCATCGATAAGAATAATTCGTATAATTCATCATTCGACATTTGTTCATTCGAGATCACCGTGACATTACCGGATAAACCGGGGTCAATAATGAAATTTTTCCCGGTGACGCGCGCGACTTCTTCAACCACGTTTTTAATGTCAACGTTTTGTAGATTCCATTGGCGCAAATCCGAATTGGCGTTAGTTTGAGGTAAGGGGGGCAGTGGCGCCGCTGCCATAGGCGCAGGCTCTTTCAATGGGACTTGTTGCGCTGCAACACCCGTCGCCATAAAGCAGAATATTAATAAATATGCGCTGAATTGTTTTATCATGAATCCATTCATTTTAAGTATCAAGGGGTTGTCAATCTCTGTCCTTCAGGCAAACGTAAAATCTCGTTATTTCCCTGATATTCCAGTACCACATAATCGGGTTGAATATCTTTTATCATAGCACCTTCTATCTGATCGCCCACTACATAAATATGTTCTCCTGTAGCGGTGCTAATCACAGCCGAGCCCTGCGTCGATTCTGATGCAGCAAATGTGCCTTTTAAGGTTAATTGTAAGCGCGTTTGTTTTAATACCCCTTCGTTTGGGGATTCTCCAAACAAAGGGCTAGGGGTGAATGCTTTTACAGATACGGGTGAAACCGCTTCGGTTTGAGCCATTGTGGTGGGTTTTAAGCCCAATTGGATAATATTCACAATAGAAATGAGTAAAATAATGCCAAGAATAGCCAAGATAACTTTTAGTGCGCGTGGCGTAGCTAAATAATCTCGCAATAAAGTGATATTGAACATAATTTATCACACGCAATAAAAAGGCGACCCTAAGGTCGCCTTGTGAGAAAACGTTGGACAATCCTTGTCCAACGAACTGATAGCGCCAACGATCCTTGTTAAGCGAGCAGAACCCTGTATCTAATACAACCTACTTCCTTCGGTATTAAGGTAACTATAACAAGTATTTGCAAACTTGCAATGTGAAATTACAAGAAGTTTTCATGGCTAAGTGATTGTAAATTGAAATTTTACGCCTTTCATTTAAATAAAATCAATTGCTTACGTTAATTTATTCATATAAAATCTTGTTTCCCATAAAATAAAATTTTTTTTTGAAATGAATATTTCAGCTTTGGCTCACATGATATTGAGAAATTATCCATGCGATTCCCTTATTCCATTTTTAAATATTCTCGTTTATTTGTAATACCTTCCCATTGTTTTGCATCTTCTGGCGCGGCTTTCATATTTGTAATGGTTGGCCATTTTTTTGACAGCTCAGCATTCAGTGTCAAAAATTCGGCTTGATCAGCAGGCAAATCATCTTCTGAAACAATTGCATTGACCGGACATTCGGGTTCGCACAACGCGCAATCAATACATTCATCCGGATCAATGGCCAACATATTCGGGCCTTCACGAAAACAATCGACCGGACAAACCTCCACGCAATCGGTGTATTTGCAGCGGATACAATTCTCGGTGACAACAAAAGTCATACTCTTTTATCTCCCTATGAAAAAAATCAAAAATTTTTATTGCATTAAAGTATTTTACCACTAATAATTAGTGCTGTTTATCATTTTTTGTTTTAAAATGTATTCGTGCGTTTTTTAATTTTTAATTTTAGGGAGAAAATCCATGCCAAAACTACGTAAAAAAACCACCGCTCGCAAAGCAGTGAAACGTGCATCCGCTAAACGTGGTGCAAAAAAATCTACAGCTAAGAAAGTTCAATTAAAATCTCTTGAAAAAACTTTAACCACTACGCTTAAAAAAGCATTAGATGTTGCTAAACGCGAAGCTAAAAAAGCAGCCACGCAAGCAGCGAGTGTGGGTAAAAAAGCAGCCGCTCAAGATAAAAAAAATAACAGTGCATTAGCTAAAAAAGCCAACATTGAAAAGAAATTGGCCGCTAAAGACACTAAAGCCGGTAGAAAAGCTTTGGCTAGCGCTAAAAAATCTATCCGCACCGCGGAAAACAATCTGAAAAAAATTCAAAAGCAAGCACATGAGTTAGAAAAATCTGCTTTGAATGCAAAATGTCATGAAGAAATGCTACAAGCTTTGGCTAAAACTGTGGCTGAATTTCATGCAGATTGGAAGAAGAAAGAAAAATCAGCTGCTCATCAAGCCGCTGCACATGCAACTAAAAAAGTAGTGAAAAAAGAAAGCGCTCCGAAAAAAGTGGAAGTGAAAAAAGTGACGCGCCCAGCCGTTACACCAGCTGCTTCACAAACACCTTCTATGAATACAGCTGCTTCTAATCCGTTTGGAGATGATAATACGTCATTTTAGTGGTAAATCCCCCTTTGAAAAAGGGGGTAGGGGGATTTAAGATCTTTGTGTATAAACAAACATCTCAAAAATCCCCCGCCAGAAGCGGGCACCCCCTTTTTCAAAGAGGGTTATTATTTTTCCT
>CAZPAA010000260.1:0-2887 GCA_964584425.1 uncultured Gammaproteobacteria bacterium
CATAAAAATATCGATTTGCTGATCTTAGATCGCATGTTACCGAGCGAAGATGGCGTGCATTTTTTAGCCAGCCTGCGGCATGAACGTTCCGATCTACCGGTGATTATGCTCACCGCAAAAAACACCGATATTGATCGCATCACCGGTTTAGAATTAGGCGCCGACGATTATCTAACCAAACCCTTTAATCCACGCGAACTCTTAGCGCGTATGCATGCCATTTTTAAACGCGCCGAACGCGCGCCAGGCGCGTTGGATACTTTAGAACCGATGACCATTGGCAAATTCACATTCATTCCAACAAAACGTTTATTACAACATGATGGTGAGCAGATTTTTTTATCCACTACCGAATTTGCAATTTTAAATACACTGGTTGCGCATCCGCATCAAGCATTAAGTCGCGAGCGTTTATTAACCTTAGCGTATGGTAAAAATCATGTCGCGTTTGATAGAGCCATCGACACACAAATTTCACGCTTAAGAAAAATCATTGAAAAAAATCCACAGCAACCGCATTACATTCAAACTGTGTGGGGTAAAGGTTATATGTTCGTCCCTGATGAGGAAAATAAACATGCGCAGTAAAATGATTCCGCGTACATTATTTGGCATGATGATGTTAGTGATTGCATCCGTGTTATTGATTTTTGCGCTCGTGACTGGCACGCTTTCATTGAAAGAAACAAGAAGACTCCAAGTCGCAATTATGGAAGCACAAATTGCTGAAATCTTCATGAATCCAGAAGAACATCATGTATTGGATGAACAAGTTCCACAAAATTTACGTCCCGCGCTGCCGCATATGCGAAAAATGTTGAAATATGCGAATAAAAAAGCCTATAAAAATTACGCATTATTTTTTCAACCTGGGGTGAAGAATGCGTATTGGTTGCATCATCCCGCGCACGGTTGGTTTAAAGTCGACATGGAAGTCCCTGCGATTTTTTGGGCGAAACATTTTATTCCGCAAATTTTGTTAATGTTATTTTTAATTGGAATGAGCGCATTTATTTTATCACGTAGTATTAAAAAACCTTTGGAGCAGTTAACCAAGAATTTATTATTGTTTAAAAATAATCGTGAAATTGGCACGTTTTCAGCGAAGGGTCCTAAGGAAATTCAAGCACTATTAATTGAAGTCAAAAATATGATGACTTCGATCAATGAATTTGACGCGCAGCGACAATTGGTGTTGGCAGGCGTTGCGCATGATATTTGTACCCCTTTGTCGCGCATTCGTATTGCATTAGAAATGTTGCCGAGTTTAGATCCGCATTCAAAACAAGCGTTGATTAAAGATATTGAACAGATTGATTATCTGCAGGAACAGTTTTTGCGTTATACCAGCATTAAGCAAGAGCAGACTTTGCAAGCCCTTGATTTATGTGGTTTGCTTGAGAGTTGTGTTGAACAATATCCACAAAATTCGATTGAGTTGATACTGCCTTCGCAAAGTGTACTGATCAATGCTGATCCTAATCACTTAAAACGCGGATTTGAGAATGTTTTAACCAATGCGTTTCAATATGGTGCGCCGCCTGTCAAAATCAAAATGGAAATTACTGATCATGAAGTGATGATCAGCATCACGGATAGTGGCGAAGGCGTACCGGAAGAATTGCTCCCTAAAATTACCCAACCTTTATATCGTGCTAATTCTGCGCGGAGTAATACTGAGGGGACGGGCTTGGGACTTTCGATTTTTGTGGAAGTGATTCAGGCGTTGAAGGGGCGGGTGGAGTTGGCGAATGCGCGGCCACAAGGCCTACAAGTAAAAGTATTTTTACCCAAATCGTAGGGACGCAGCATGCTGCGTCCAGGTGTTTATTGTGAAGAGAACTTTAATATTCCCGAAACTATCCTTTCTTTTATAACAGTGGAACACATCAATTGTTCTTCGAACCACCACTTGGACGCAGCATGCTGCGTCCCTACGAAGAAAGTAGACGCTCCATCAATAACATCGCGGCGATACTTCTCGCGTCGGTAAAATCATTTCTTGCGAGTAGTTCGTCAGCTTCATCGATGCGCCAAGGTACAATCTCGATCGGTTCTGGTTCATCACCTTGTAATTGTGAAGGATATAAATCTGTCGCTAAAATAATGTGGGTGAGATGTCCCATGTATGCGGGAGCGAGGGTTACAGTTTTTATGTGTTTGTAATGTTTTGCGCCATAGCCGAGTTCTTCTTGTAGTTCGCGGTGAGCGGCTTCTAGCATGGTTTCATTCGGATCAATAATGCCTTTTGGAAAACCCAGTTCGTATTGTTCAACACCGGTTGCGTATTCGCGTGCAAGTAGTACAACCCCGGGTTCTATTTGTGGGATCACCAGCACCGCGCCGTGGCGGACTTTGAGTCTTTCGAAGTCGCGCTCTTCACCATTGTTAAATTTAAGATGCACGCCTTCGATCGCAAAGACTTTTGTGCGCGTAAGTTCGGTCACGGTTAAAATTTGAGGTTTATCTGGCATAGGGACTATAATACCCCTGATAGTTATTGAAGGACAAGAGCATGATTTATTTCAAACGTTTTTTTCTATTGTTGTTACTCAGCTTCGCATTAAGCGCCTGTCAGAATGAAAAAGAAGATGACGATGATGAAAAATCCATGCACCTAAATCGTGCGCAAACTGCATTTGCAGAAGGGGATTATGAAACCTCCGTGCAACTATTATTACCGCTCGCTTTTCATGGGGATCCCGATGCACAATATGCACTCGGTTATGCCTTCTATGAAGGGCTTGGCGTTCCACAAGATAGAATGCAAGCTTATTTTTGGATCCAAGAATCCGCGATGCAGGGGAATTCTCATGCATTGTTGGCACTAGAAATATTTGAAGTAGATCCGAATCTGCCGATGGATGAAGTGGGAGTTGATTAATCG
>CAZPAA010000261.1:0-1422 GCA_964584425.1 uncultured Gammaproteobacteria bacterium
ATGAATAAAATTAATTGTTGGATCTAGGATCCATTCTTTTGCGTTAAAATTCAAAAGATTTTGGCATAATGCAACATCAACAAAAAATAATTTAAATTGATTAAAATTGATAGTTGCACCCAAAGGAAGACCTTGGGCATGCGCACGCCATACTTTGTGAATAACATTGGCTTTCACTAATAAATCTAAACTCGGCGATAATTCTCGTGCTTGATAGGGACTGGCCAAGAGGCTGAATTTAAAGGTTTTAGAAACTAGAGCAGGGATGCGGTCAAATAATAATTCAACATATTTAATTTGCAGTCTTTTGCAATATTTTTCAAAATCTTCGCGATAAGAAAGAATAATATCACGCTGCACTTGTTGGCAAGTGCTTAAATCTCGATTGCTTATCCAGCTATGAATTGCTTCAGGCATGCCTCCTGTTAACATGTATTCTCCCAGCAGATTTAATGCTTTTGTATGGATTAAGTCAATTAAGGGTTCTGGCGCTCTATGATGCAAAATTTCATTGGCCAGTAATTTATTGCCTGTTGCCACTAAAAATTCTAGAAAAGACATAGGGTACATATATAAAAAAGAGATACGCCCTACAGGCACGCCTACTTTTTCAATCGCAAAATCTAATAATGATCCAGCTGCAATCACATGTAATTCTGGCATTTCCTCATAGAAATAACGCAGTGCGATAATGGCTTTAGAGCACGCCTGTATTTCATCAAAAAATAATAGTGTTTGTCCTGGAATGATGGGTTGGCCAAGGGCTAGGGATAATGCTTCTTTGATGCGCATAGGATCTAAATCATGCTCAAAAAAATCGCTATATTGTGGGCTGCGTTCAAAATTAATCTCAACAAAATGAGTAAATTCTTGGCCTAATTGGCGGACTATGTGGGTTTTGCCTACTTGCCTAGCGCCACGTAGAATCACAGGCTTGCGACGGGATTCCACTTTCCACTTCTTAAGTGACTGAAAAATAATTCTTTTCATGAGTTTTGCAGATAATTAAAGGATGTTTTATGGTAATTTTGCATATAAATAAAACATGATTATAGACAATTTTGCATATAAATAAAACATCATTGCCTTAGTTTTAGTCAATACCCATTGACTAAACTTAAAGTTAATGGGCAAACCAATCTACCCCCCAAACGTAAACGTATACATCTCAAGCCCAGGTTCTGTGACTGTAAGCTCTAAAACACCATGCGTAGAACCGGGTAATTCCAATAAGGTATACAGCGTATGTTCTGATACCTGCACTGTATTTTTCAACTCGCCATCTAAGCGTACTTCAACAGCAACAGGATGCCCCGCATGCTGGCCCATCACGGCAAATACTTTTCCTGCATGAAATTTAAGTTTAATTTTTGCATTGGCATTATTATTTGAAATTTTCTCTGGCATGATAAGCCAATTACC
>CAZPAA010000261.1:1432-2870 GCA_964584425.1 uncultured Gammaproteobacteria bacterium
AAGAGATTTAGGATAATGGTATTCTCCCATCGCATTGCTGATAATTTTTTGCGTATTCGCAAAACTATTGGCTCTTGCATAACCTAAATAAGTTTCAGGTGTTTGGGTGAAAGGTGCCAGCGATGTCGGCATGACTTCAGCTACTTTTTCACCAATACCCAATAAAAACCGAATATTATTTTCGGTCACATCATAATCACCTTCACCAAATTTTTCATACACCACTTGCCCGGTTTTATCGATCAAATAATGCGCTGGCCAATAACTATTGTGATAATTATTCCAAGTGATAAAACGATTATCGAGCGCAACCGGATATTGAATATGATAATGCGCCACCGCATTTTTCACATTTTTAAGATTACGCTCAAAATCAAATTCAGGACTGTGCACACCCATAATCGTAAAACCTTGGTCGCGATATTTTTCATACCAAGCATTTAAATGTGGAATCGTGCGCACGCAATTGATACAAGAATACGACCAAAAATCCAGCAATACGACTTTGCCTTTGAGCTCATCTAAAGTTAAAGGCTGAGTGTTTACCCAATCGGCAATACCCTCAATCGCAGGTGCAGGATAAGCTTGGTGCACAGGATTAATTAAAGGTTGTGCGGGGGTGTTCACTGTGGGTGTTTCAACGCTGTGGGTACTGACAAACGGTGTACTCATGCTGTTGTTGTAAATCATATAGCTCACAGTTGCAATAACAATTAAACCCAATAATTTACGCAATAATACCGAATGGGTTTTAAACACATTAATCGCACGTAACATTTTCCTGCCCATAAATGCAATAATCAGCATCGGCAATGCGGCGCCAATCCCAAACGCTAACACCGTCAAAAAACTCTGCCAAGTCGTCGTCTGAATCACACTTTGCACAATCACCGCAGCCAAAATCGGCCCGGCACACGGCGTCCAAATGAATCCAATTAAACTGCCAAGCACAAGCCCGCTGCCAAAACCTTCACTTTGATATTGATTGGAAATTCGATTCCCAAAATTCGCAATGCGTGCGGTGAACATTTCAAATTGTTCAGATAAAAAACTGGAGAACATGATAAAACCAAATCCCAATAATAAAAACAGCGAGGCCTCGCGCAGAATATTAAGATCGATGCCCAGCCATTCTACTAATTTTTTTGAGAATAAAGTAAACAGCGCAAACACCGTAACAAAGCCAATAATAATGCCCAGCGGACGTTTTCTATTACCAGTAAGCGACCCAGATAACACAATCGGCAGTATCGGTAAAATACAAGGTGAGATGATCAGCGCAAAGCCTTCTAAAAAGGCGAGTGCGATATTAACTAAAGATAAAGACATGTGCGCGCCTCGGGGTGATTGAATATATAGATTCTAGCAGCACTAGAGAGTAAATCCCCCTTTGGAAAAGGGGGGTAGGGGGGATTTAAAGATCTTTGTGTATAATCAA
>CAZPAA010000262.1:0-2860 GCA_964584425.1 uncultured Gammaproteobacteria bacterium
CTAATTCCATCTTTAACGTCATACTCATCGGGGAAACGAGAAGCGGTAAATCCGCCTTAATAGAACGTATTGAACATCAACGCTTTCAAGCGGTACATGATCTAACGATTGGGCCAAACTGGGGAGATATCGTGCTTCAACCCAAGGTATCTTCAATCAGACTCATCGATACTCCAGGACAAGAAAGTTTTATGTCTTTAACCCGCTCCTGTTTACTAGGGAATGATCCAAAAGTTGTGCTCGTCATCGTGGATTTAACTGCCAAAGATCCTGCAGCTAATGCCCAAAAATGGATGGACGTGGCTAAACAACATGCACCAAATGCCGCAATAATGTTGGTAGGTACAAAGTCAGACCGTGTCAAGAAAGAAGCGGAACAAGCACTTGATTCATTTGCCCAGCAGCAAAAAATCTCTTCTTTTATTGTCAGTAACAAAACGGGCCATAATATTCAGGAACTGTGGCTAAAAACAGGAGAAATATGCAAAAGCCATACAGCAAACAATCAACCGCCCGATGCAGTACGCCAAGCAGCCCTTGCAGAGATTCAGTCCGCTCGAGAATTTGAAAAAAAGAACAAAGAATGGTTAGATAAATTAATCAAAAAACTAAAAAACTACATAGATATTTCAGACGGTTTCCATAAACCTAATACAACAAACCATATGCTTGCAACATCTCTATTCAATCGCCTAGAATGGGTCCGTCTAGAAATTCACCCCAATTATATCCAGCAAGCTGTTGCAGACATATTTGGCGAAGAGCAAATTAAACTGCAAAGAGACATTATCAATAATCAAAAAGACAAAATTGATAGCAGTATAATGGAAGTGATCACCACAGCTCGGACCCCGCCTAAATTCAAGATATAATACACATTACAAGACGCAAGCCCCAATTTATGGTATATTCCCGCCATAATGACAACACCTGATTTTACCCTACTAAACACCATCAGCTCTCCCAAAGAGCTACGAGAATTAGATCCCAGCAAGCTCCCAGAACTGGCCGATGAATTACGCGCATTTTTTATTCAGGCGATGAACGACTGCGGCGGGCATTTTGCGGCGAATTTAGGCACGATTGAGTTGACCATCGCTCTGCATTATATATTCAACACCCCAACTGACAAGCTGGTTTGGGATGTCGGCCATCAAGCTTATCCGCATAAAATCCTCACGGGGCGTAAAGATCGGATCCACACCATCCGCAAAGCGGGTGGCCTCTCCGGTTTTCCTAAACGTAGCGAGAGTATTTACGACACCTTTGGCGTTGGCCATTCCAGCACCTCAATCAGCGCAGCGCTCGGCATGGCGATGGCAGCAAAACAACTGGACCAAAAATATAAGGTCGCCGCCATCATCGGCGATGGCGCAATGACTGCGGGTATGGCATTCGAAGCACTCAATCACGCCGGCGCAATCAGGGCCGATATGTTGGTGGTTTTGAATGATAATGATATGTCGATTTCCGGCAACGTCGGCGCGCTTTCCAATTATTTTGCGCGAATTTTATCGAATAAAGCCTATATTTCGATGCGTGAAGGCAGTAAAAAAGTGCTGAATGTGATGCCAAAATCCATGCAAGAACTCGCCAAGCGCGCCGAATTACATATGAAAGGCATGATGGTCCCAGGGACTTTATTCGAAGAATTAGGTTTTAACTACATCGGCCCGATTGATGGCCATGATTTACCCTTACTCGTCAAAACCCTACAAAATATTTACCCATTAACCGGGCCAAAACTATTACATGTGGTCACCAAAAAAGGCAAAGGTTATGCGCCGGCTGAAGAAGATCCCATCAAATACCACGCCGTTTCTCCAGGATTTTTAAATCCACCGAAAAATACGAACAGCGTGAGCAAACCCAGTTACTCGCAAATATTTGGTGAATGGTTGTGCGATATGGCCACCCAATCTCCACAATTAATCGCGATCACACCAGCGATGTGCGAAGGTTCCGGCATGGTGAAATTTGCGCAAGATTTCCCTGATCGTTATGTCGATGTCGGCATTGCTGAACAACATAGCGTTACGCTGGCTGCAGGTCTTGCGTGTGAAGGTATCAAACCCGTGGTTGCCATTTATTCCACATTTTTACAACGCGCTTATGATCAACTCATTCACGATGTTGCGCTGCAAGATCTCGATGTACTATTCGCACTCGACAGAGCAGGTTTAGTTGGCAATGATGCGCCGACTCATAATGGCAATTTTGATTTGAGCTTTTTAGGCTGTATTCCGAATATGATTATCATGGCGCCAAGCAATGAAAATGAATGTCGCGCGATGTTAACCACGGGATTTCATTACCCAGGTCCTGCGGCGGTACGTTATCCACGAGGCACTGGCCCCGGTGAAACCATAGAAAAAGATTTAAAAACATTACCCATTGGCCAAGCGCGCGTGTGTCGTCAAGGTCAAGACATTGCAATTTTATCATTTGGATCATTATTACCCGCCGCATTATCTGCAGGCGAAACATTGAATGCAACCGTTGTTGATATGCGCTTTATCAAACCTCTAGATGTCCCCACTATTTTAAAATGCGCAAAAACACATTCCTTATTAGTAACACTGGAAGAAAACACCATCATGGGCGGTGCCGGCAGTTATGTGAATCAAGCGGTTTTGAACGCTGGACTTAAAGTGCACATCTTAAATTTAGGCTTGCCCGATGAATTCGGCTCCCACGATTCCCCAGAGGCATTATTAGCGCATTATGGCTTAGATGCTGCGGATATTATTAAAAGCATTGAAACATTTAAAGTAAAAGACTATGACGCAGAAAATTTACATCTTTAAAAACGTAAGTCTTTTTTACGCACAGCAAATCATTACATGTTATCCTGCCATGT
>CAZPAA010000263.1:0-2844 GCA_964584425.1 uncultured Gammaproteobacteria bacterium
ATATCAAGTGCGCAATGAATTATTAATCGCATTAAAAACCACCAAAGAAAAAATGGATGATCTAATGCAAGCGGTGATTAATATATTAGATGTAGGCGCCCCTGAAAATGATTATGTCGTCAGCGGCCAGAGTCATTTATTCAATCACACTGAAGAACAGGATGTAAAAAAATTACATCACTTATTCGAAGCTTTCAATGAAAAACGCGATTTATTACAACTATTAGAACATTGTTTACAAGCCGATGGCGTGCAAATTTTCTTAGGGGAAGAATCAGGTTTTAATGTGCTCGAGGGTTATAGTTTAGTCAGTGCACCTTATGAAGTGGGTGGTCATCGCGTTGGCGTGTTAGGTGTGATCGGCGGCACGCGTATGCCGTATGATCAGGTGATCCCGATGGTTGATGTCACCGCCAGAATTTTAAGTAGTGCATTGAATCAAAATTAAGGAGAAAACATGTCAAAATCACATGATCATCACAAACATCATGAGCATCATGAAAAACATCCAGATGAAACGCAAAATATCACGGCTCCCACGCGTGAAGAATTAGAAGTCTCCTTGACCAAAGCCGAACAGAAAATGCAAGAAAATTGGGACCTCGCCGTTCGCGCCCGCGCTGAACTGGAAAACGTGCAACGCCGCGCCCAACGCGAAATTGAGCAAGCGCATAAACATGGCTTGGAAAAATTTATCCGTGAGTTGATTCCCATAGTGGACAGCCTGCAACAAGGCTTAGATAATGCGCCTGCTGGCGATCCGATGCGTGAAGGCATCGTATTAACCTTAAAAATGTTTACAGACTTGTTCAATAAATTTACTATTACGGTCCTAGACCCAAAAGGTGAAAAATTTGACCCCACATTCCATGAAGCGATTGCGATGCAAGTGGATGCCGCTGCAGCGCCGGGGACTGTGTTGGTAGTCATGCAAAAAGGCTATGTATTACATGACAGACTCATCCGCCCAGCAAGGGTTGTAGTTGCAAAAGCGGAATAGGGGCTTGAAATTGGGAAATGAAGACCCCACGTGAATTAAAAATCCCCCTTTGAAAAAGGGGGTGCCCGCTTCGGGCGGGGGATTTGAGATTTCTGGCGTACAACCGTATCTAAAAAAATCCCCCTGCTCCCCTTTTTCAAAGGGGGAACAAGAACAAGATTTAACATTGGAGAAAAATATGAGCATTGTAATCGGCATAGACCTAGGCACCACCAACTCATGCGTCGCCGTACGCGAAGCAGGGCAAATCAAAGTCATCCCCAATAGCGAAGGCGACAGAACTACCCCTTCGATCGTAGCCTTTCTAGATGACGGCCAAGAAAAAGTCGGTAAAACCGCTAAAAACCAAGCGGTTACCAATGCGGCCAATACTTTCTACGCCATTAAGCGCTTAATCGGCCGTAAATATGAAGATGAAATCGTCAAACGCGATATGAAAATGGTCCCTTACAAAATTGTTCCAGCCAGCAATGGCGATGCGTGGGTGGAGGCCAAAGTCAAAGGCAAACTGGAAAAACTCGCGCCGCAGCAAATCTCCGCCAAAGTCTTAGCGAAGATGAAGCAAACTGCCGAAGATTATTTAGGCACAAAAATCACCGAAGCGGTGATTACCGTTCCCGCATATTTCAACGATTCACAACGTCAAGCAACGAAAGATGCTGGTAAAATTGCGGGTCTTGAAGTCAAGCGTATTATCAACGAGCCGACCGCTGCGGCACTGGCTTATGGTATGGACAAACGCAAAGGCGATGCCAAAATTGCGGTGTACGATTTGGGGGGTGGTACCTTTGATATTTCGATTATTGAAATTGCACAAGTCGAAGGCGAGCAACAATTCGAAGTATTATCCACCAATGGTGATACGTTCTTAGGCGGTGAAGATTTCGACTTACGCGTGATTGAATATATTATTGATGAATTCAAAAAAGATCAGGGCATTGATTTGCACAAAGATCCACTCGCATTACAACGCTTAAAAGACGCCGCAGAAAAAGCCAAGATTGAACTCTCCAGCGCGCAAGAAACCGAAATTAATTTACCGTATATTACTGCAGATGCAGCGGGTCCTAAGCACTTAAATCTAAAAATCACTCGCGCAAAATTAGAAGCGTTGGTTGAAGATTTAGTGAAACGCACCGTCGGTCCTTGCGAAACTGCATTAAAAGATGCAGGCCTAAAAGCGAGCGAAATTGACGATATCATTCTCGTCGGCGGTCAAACCCGTATGCCGAAAGTGCAAGAAACCGTTCGTGAATTTTTTGGCAAAGAACCGCGTAAAGATGTTAACCCGGATGAAGCGGTGGCAATCGGCGCCGCGATTCAAGGCGGTGTATTATCCGGCGAAGTGAAAGACGTATTATTATTAGACGTCACGCCTTTATCCTTAGGGATTGAAACCATGGGCGGCGTGATGACTAAACTCATCGAAAAAAATACCACGATTCCAACCAAAACTTCACAAGTATTTTCAACTGCGGATGATAATCAAACCGCAGTCACCGTGCATGTGTTACAAGGTGAGCGTGATATGGCTTCAGGCAATAAATCTTTGGGCCGATTTGATTTGTCTGATATTCCACCCGCACCACGCGGCATGCCGCAAATCGAAGTGACATTTGATATCGACGCGAATGGTATTTTAAATGTGTCCGCGAAAGATAAAGCAACAAATAAAGAACAGTCGATTGTGATCAAAGCCGGCAGCGGTTTATCCGATGAACAAATTCAGCAAATGGTTGAAGATGCAAAAACCCACGCAGACGAAGACATGAAATTTAAAGAATTGGTTAAAGTGCGTAATAAAGCGGATGGATCGATTCACGCAATAGAAAAAGCCCTGAAAT
>CAZPAA010000264.1:0-2826 GCA_964584425.1 uncultured Gammaproteobacteria bacterium
TATAATGAAGGTTGCATTAAAATAAATTGGAAAATTCAAAATGGAAATTAAATAATGGAAAAAAGCTCACTGGGAAACGCATAAGGTTCGCAACACGTCATTTAGAAATACAATTTGCTATTACAAAAGCAGGTGTGAAAATTCTCGGTGTACGCGATTGTACTGCGCAAGATGGCAGTCAAAAAGTGCATGAAGATTCTTATAACCAAGGGGATTATCCTCCTGCATTGATGGAAAAAATTCTTCAAGCTTCCAATGAGGTGATTAATAGATTATCTGAAAGTGACATAGGCTATATTGGCCTAGGCACTTTAGAGATGCTGGTGATCCCGCATGAAGATCCAAAGCAAGCGAAAGTAGCATTTCTGGAAGTCAACGCGCGTTTACAAGTTGAGCACATGGTAACAGAATGGGTGGTCACCGAAGCAGTATCAAAAGGCGATGATACCGAAAAGGGGCGTAGACTTTCTCTCCCCATTCTCAATTATTTATGCGTGAAATATCCAGATAAATCGCCGGGTGATCTGATTGAGCAAGCATTTAATATCACATCTTCGCAGCTGGCGCATACACTGATAAATCCAGCGTCTGCTGATAATCGGATCAGTCACTTACGATTAAACTCGAAAAAAACCTGTATGACTCACGGTGTTTCTATCCCAAGTTACCTCTACAAATATATGTGGGCAAGTGGGGAAGTGTTAGAGAATATCGCTAAACAAACCAACACCGATCTCATTCAAGGTGATATTGGCGCAGGCAAATACGATTCACAAGCAGGCGCCTTGTGCGGACGACGTCAAGATGTAATTAAAGCTGCACAAATGGTTATGGACTGGGTAGAAACTGCGCGGACTTATTTTGGTAGCAATGGTACATTAAGTTTGCCGTTTGTGTTGGCGATAGATCCGATTATGTACGATGAGAAAAATAATTTTAGCCCTAATTTTTGCACGACCGATATTGATTTCTTTTTAGAGGCGATCCGCAAAGGTGATATTGAATTAGATTTCGATTTAAAACACCCGAGCATCACGCCGCAATTAAAAGAAGGTGCAATGGCAAGCGCGTATGCACAATATCTTAAATTGCAAAAGCAGCAGGCACAATTTTCGCCAGTCCAGATGGTTATGTAGCCGTCGTCTTCACAGAGCCGACAAGAAATTTTAAATTAACAAAAGGATATCAAAATGCTTCTTAAAACATCACTTCGCCAATATAATCGTCAGCAACAATCTCAAGAACAAATCACGCCTCAAGACGCCATTTACATCGATGAAGAATTATTAGAAAAATATAATGATGTCTATACCGAAGAAGTACTCGATGCACTGGAAGCGCTCTCATTTTTAAATCAAGGCCAAAAAGACTTAATGGAAAAGCGCAACCAACGGCGCCAAGATCGTATTGATGGTAAAGTAGACATTACGTTTCTAGATCCGAATAGCCTTATTCCTGGCACAAATATTAAAGTCCAAGACGCTAGGGACGGTAAATTTGTTGGCTGTGAAATCCCCGAAAAATTAAAACGCCAATGGGTACAAATCACCGGACCTATTACTTACCCCACCGGGACCGATGAAGAAAAGCTCCGCCCCATTGCTTATCAATTATTATCAGGCGCTGATGGTTGTATGCATGATGGTGAAGACGCAGAAGGGCAAACTGGTCACATGTCACTTGATGGGCAGAAAAATTTAAAAATGGCGATCCATAAAGATGAAAAATTTTTAAAAGTAGCACATGAAATCGCTGCTGAAATGAATAAATATTACGCTCAAAGCGGCGAGAGCCTTATCACCAACGTTGAAGAGCAATTAGATTTCACCACTAAAATATTCCGCCCACGCGGATTACATTTAGATGATAGACATGTTCAAACTGCAAATGGTGAATCTTATTCCGCGGCGATTGTTGACGTCGTTATGTATGTCACCAATAATTTCAAAAAACTAAGAGAGGAAAACTCCCCCATCGTTTTATATTTACCCAAAATTCAAACCGCAGAAGAAGCCGCTTATTGGAATAAAATATTATCTGCGCTTGAAGATCATTTGGGTTTAACTCGAGGTGAAATTAAAACTTATGTATTGGTAGAACAAGTTGAAGCCACATTCCAGCTGATGGAAATTCGCGCAGCACTTGCTGAGCGCTTTGTTGGTTTTAACACAGGCCGCTGGGACTATATTAATAGCGTAGGGGATGCAAAATCTTGGGATAAAGATTTTGTTCATCCAAATATTGAAGCAGTGACTTTTAATGATCCAGATGGATACTTACCAGACTATGAAACACGCGTGATGCAAGCAGCCAATACACCTGACCTCAAAGGTCAACGTTCATTATGGCAAGGCGGTATGGAAGCTAATATTCCTGTAGGCAGCGCAGCAGGTGTAGAACAAGGGATCAAAAAAGCGATGGCGGGAGCCGTGCGTGAATTAGAAAAGGGTGCCAGTGGTAAATGGGCAGCACATTGGAAAATGGTTAAAAAGTTGAGAAAGCCCTGGTTAGAGCTTTCTGAAAAGACAGGTCAAGTCAATCAAATGGGTAAACCTGCATCACGGCTCAGCTACACAAAAGAAGATGCAGAAAAATTATTTAAAATAAATAAAAATGCACCGAGAACTATCCGTGGCGCAAGAAATTTAATCAGCGTCGCGCTTCAATATGGCAATGCATTTTTACAAGGCCGTCAAGCGGCTGCGCTTAAACCCGCAGATGATTTTAAAGATGACAGCGTGCTTTATTTAATGGAAGATGCCGCCACCGGCGAAATTCGCTTAAGTATTTTGTGGGAATGGTTACACAAAAATGCTAAGGTTAAAA
>CAZPAA010000265.1:0-2802 GCA_964584425.1 uncultured Gammaproteobacteria bacterium
AAACTTCCGAAGCAGTACCATTTTACGGTTATGTCGAACTGATCAATTCAGGCGAATTTGATGGTCTAGATTCAAAAGTCGCATTAACTGATATCACTGCAAAATTAGCCCAATTAAAATGTGGGAAAAAACAAGTCAATTTTCGTCTACGCGATTGGGGGATTTCACGCCAGCGTTATTGGGGCGCGCCGATCCCGATGATTAATTGCGAAACGTGTGGACCACAACCGGTCAATGAATCTGATTTACCGGTGATTTTACCCGAAGGCTTGACCCCAAGTGAAAGGGGATCGGTATTAAAAGAACATACAAATTTTTTAGTGGCCACTTGCCCAACATGCGGAGAAAAGGCCGCGCGCGAAACAGACACGTTTGATACCTTTATGGAATCATCCTGGTATTTTGCACGTTACACCTGCGTTGATCAAAAAACCAAAATGTTAGACGAGCGCGCTTTATATTGGTTACCAGTTGATCAATATGTCGGCGGAATCGAACACGCCGTCATGCATTTATTGTATGCCCGCTTTATTTATAAAGTCTTGCGTGATTTAAATTTGGTCCCGGGTGATGAGCCTTTTAAAAACCTATTAACGCAAGGCATGGTGTTAAAAGATGGCGCGAAGATGTCAAAATCTAAGGGTAATACGGTTGATCCGAATTTACTGATTGAAACGTATGGCGCTGACACTGTGCGTTTATTTAGTATGTTTGCTGCGCCTCCTGAATTAAGCTTAGAATGGAGTGATGCCGGCGTTGAGGGCGCTTCACGTTATTTAAAGCGTTTGTATAAATTGGTTTATCAGCATGTTGAGAAGCCCATTCATGGGGAAAAATCTAACGATTATTCCAGCGCGCAGCAAGAGTTACGTTATCAAACTCATTACACGATTAAAAAAGTGAGCGAAGATATTGATGTTCGTAAAACATTTAATACGGCAATTGCGGGTGTGATGGAGTTTACTAATTTCTTGCAAAAATATACGGTGAATGATGCGACGGATTATGCGCTGATGCAACATGCCTTGGAGAGTATTGTCTTGTTGTTATCGCCCATTACCCCGCATATTTGTCATTATTTGTGGCAAGCCTTGGGGCATGAGGCTGTGATTGCTAATCATCCTTGGCCCGCATTTGATAATAGCTTGTTAACGCGTGCGCAGTATGAATTGGTGGTGCAGGTGAATGGAAAAGTTCGTGCGAAGTTGCAGATTCAGGATGGCACGGATGAGGAAGCGATTAAGCAGCAAGCTTTGCAGGAAGAGAATGTGAAAAAATTTCTTGAAGATAAGCCGGTGAAAAAAATTATTGTGGTGCCGAAACGGTTGGTGAGTATTGTGGTTTAGAGAGCATAAATGTTATTCTCTTCGTAGGGACGCAACATGTTGCGTCCAGGTGCCGGATTTGACAACATAAATTAATTGATGCCCCATAAGAAACGATGTGGGCATTTTGAGCTCCGTTATTCACACCAACACTTGGACGCAACATGTTGCGTCCCTACGAAGAGAATAACATTTATGCGACAATTCCCGTTTTCAAAAGGAATTAATTTAAGAGAAAAACATGCGGATATTACTTATTTCTATACTTTGTAGTTTGCTGATCAGCTGCGGATTTGCTCTTCGCATGCCCGTGCAATTAGATGATCAGATAAAAGCCATTGCAATCTCGCCCGATGATCCCTATCGCCCGCTACAGCGTACGGTACGCGAGGCGCTCGCTTATTCTGGGGTTGATATCGTTGATGAAAGTGAAAGCGATGTGATCTTAAAACTAAGTCCCGAAGCCATTTCACGCAGCACTTATGCGGTTGATACCGCGGGCGATGTGGCACAAGAGATCTTAATCTACACACTCACCTTTGAGCTCGTGAATAAAAATAATGAAGTGTTGATACCGCAGCAAAGTATCAAAACCGATCGCATTTTGTATATTCATAATAACCAATTGCTCAGCGTCAATCGCGAGCAACGCACGCTGACCGATGATATGCGGCAAGATGCTGTGCAACAATTGATTCAGCGTTTGGCTGCGTATCATGAAGATTAATGCACAGCAACTGCCACAACAACTCACGAAATCGCATCCTGGATTTTGGCTCGCCAGCGATGAAGTGTTTTTGCAGCAAATTTCCGCGGATTTAATTCGCGAGCATGCGAAAAAATCTGGATTTGAGCGCAGTGTGTTTTATATTGACCATCAATTTAACTGGGACGATGTTTATCAAGCGCTCAGTCATCGATCTCTGTTTAATCCTCAGCAGTTAATAGAATTACGCTTTATCCAAGATAAATTCAGCGATCTTGATCGCAAAGCCCTGCAAATTTGTGTTGAAAAATTATCACCGGATATTTTACTTCTGGTTTTATCCTCAAAAATTGAAACGCAAACGCAAAAAGCCAAGTGGTTTCTTGAGATCACCAAACACCTTTGTTTCGTCCCCATTTGGCCCATTACACCGCAGCAATATCTACCTTGGCTAAAAAATCGCGCGCAATATTATCAATTGCAAATAGAAGACGCAGCGCTTGAACTTTTAGCCACACAAACTCAAAATAATCCATGGGCAGCTGATCAGATTTTTCAACAATTGCAGCTGATGTCATCGCAAGACCCAGCCCCGTCATCGCAAGACCCAGCCCGGTCATCGCAAGACCCACTCCCGTCATTGCAGGACCCACTCCCGTCATTGCGAGGAGCGCAGCGACGAAGCAATCCAGGTTCAATGCTTAATTTAACTCCGGACCTGGATTGCTTCGCTCCGCTCGCAATGACGGAGGCTCCGCTCGCAATGACGGA
>CAZPAA010000266.1:0-2734 GCA_964584425.1 uncultured Gammaproteobacteria bacterium
ACGTATCCCCTCATCCGCCCTACGGGCACCTTCTCCCGGGGGGAGAAGGATCTCTATCGTTATCCCCTGTGGTTAACTATAGAGATCCTTCTCCCCCCGGGAGAAGGTGCCCGTAGGGCGGATGAGGGGGATGAGGCGGATGAGGGGATAGATTGCAAGGTAACAGATCAAAGCACCCTTCTTTTATTTATAAGTCAACAACAATCGAGGTTCGGTTGTTTCTATGCGCTGTTGAGGTGTGGTTAATGTTTTCCAATACTCTAACAGACTCATGCCTATAGGCGCATAAGGCAAATCAAAACTTTTGCCAGTCAATGCACATCCCGCTCCTTTAGCGATGGCATATGCTGTTTTTAATTGGAAATTTGTTCGCTCGATGCTTGCACTCTGGGAGCTGATGTTACTCATTAATTTCAGCCGCTCTATCGGCGTTAAGATTGCAGCATCATAAGAAGCTTGTAAATCAGCGGCGCTTTTTTGCTGGTCTTTAAAACGGGATTCATGTCGTTGAATAAATTGGAGCGCTTTTTTCAAGAGTTCCAATGATGCTTTTACTGGTTGAGCTGAAAAATCTGGGCGGCATGGCAATGGAGGATTTGCACAGAATTGCTCACACTCGGCAGAAAGCTCCTCCCATAATCTTTGAAGTAAATCAATGGATGGATTTAACCTCCCCGCTAATTGCATTCCAGTGCGTTTGGTTAAATCACTGTTAGCCACTAAAGCTTTCTGTATCTGTAGAAGAGAATAAATCTCATACAACTGCGCAAAAGATTCTGTCGCATCTTCGTCCGACAGCATGGCATCGACGGCATCCTTAATGCACTTATGCACCACTCGTGCGTCTACTTTTTGATTGACATCAGTTAACACACGATGCGCCAATTTAATCACTTCTAGGTGTGGGTTGTTAGACATATCAATCCTTACAGCTTAAAGATATGAGTCTAACATATAAAATAAATGGGGCGCAAATCAGCGAAGATAAGGTTTCTTGCTAAAGCCCATCCCTGATTTATTTTTTATTTGCACCTTTTTGTTTCATTACAAAGCGAAGCATCTGGTCGGTTTCCTTTTTGAATGCAGCTTCATTGGTTTGCAATCCATTAATAATGGTACTCCATTGACGCGTTCCTGCAGCAACTAAAATGGCTTCACGCGTTTGTTCCAAAGTAGCGCCATCGGCTTTAGCAAATTCCGTATGTGCCAATGTACAGTAGGAGCAGGGAATTTGTGAAGCAACGCCTAAGCCAATTAACTCCTTAAACTTGGAAGGGATTGCAGTGTTTGGGTTGATAACAAAATCCTTCATATTTTTCCATGCAGCTGGAAGTGCACTTTCTGGAAACAATTTGAAATATTCTGGAACACTACCTAAAGTATTTTCGATATCATTATAAGTATCTTGGATCGAATTTGTAGGAGTGGCATGGGTTATTGTGGCATTCCCATCTTGCTTAGTTGTTGATTTTTGTTTAATAAATTGTGCGACCGTATTAATGTCCTTACTAAAGGTTGTTTCATTTTCTTGGACGCCATTTATGAAGGTGCTCCAATAGCGGGTAAAACCTGCAATCGCAATCGCTTCATGAATTTCTGCATCTGTAGCACCGTTCATTTTTGCCGCTTCGGTATGAAAGTAAATGCAATAGCTGCATGGAATTTGCGCTGCAACACCTAAGCCAATCAGTTCCTTATATTTCGGTGGAATAGTGGTATCAGATTTGAATTGAACCGCTTTCATCACTTCCCACGCGCCTGTAATTCCTTCAGGAGGATAATTTTTCATAAAACTAGGGACTATGCCAAATGTCTTTTTGATTTCATTGTATGTGTTTTGCACTTCGGGTGTTAAAGGTTGCGAAGCCGCCGTAGCTGCAAACAACGCCCCATTCATAACTGTTAATATTGTAAAGAGTAGAAATGCACTTGACCGTTTAATAAAACTTTTCATCTTTTTCTCCTTTATGGCATAAAATAAACTAAATTGAATAATCCAATACTAAGAATATTGGACTAATTTGCTCCCGAAATCCAGCTGACATTAATGATCATCGCTTAATATGGCAATCCCTATTCCTAATTCCAAAAACGGTAAAATCCACTCAAGGCCTTACGATAAAGGACGAACACAGCGCACGCCCAATTTCTCGCTCTTTTCTTTTTGGTGTTGTTGTCCACTAATAAAACCCATTTCTAAGGCAGTATGTTTAGGAGAAGGTTCTTGTGCCACACCGTAGCCATGGTTTTCCGTGGAGCTCCAATAATGTCCCGCATTGAAATTAAAGAAATCCGTATTTGGAACCGCGCTTGAACCTAAGGTAAATTGTTGTGCCACATTAAACATCAGCATCAACTCGCCGGTAGAAGGTAAATACCAATTATGATAACCACCACCTGCGTAATCATGGCAGGCTTTAAAAGCTGTTGGTGTTTCACCGCAACCGTTTACTTCACAATAGTCATTATATTTTTTGCTATTACGTTTGGCATACATACCATAATACTTCGCGCCAATGTTCGTGTCTTGCGCATGCTTAGGTACCCATTTTACACCTTCCTCTGGTGTGACTTGATCGGTGTAGGCCATGGCCAAGGCTTGAAATTGACTTTCACCCGGTGCGGCATTTGCTTCCGGTCCAACAAAAAAAACGACACCCCAAGGTTTATTATCTGAATCAAGCAATACTTGTCCAACCGTTTACTTAGATTTCGAAAATTTTGCCATTTAAGG
>CAZPAA010000267.1:0-2722 GCA_964584425.1 uncultured Gammaproteobacteria bacterium
GGGGGGGATCGCGCCACAATTGACCGGTACAAACGGCCCACTGGCGCGTAAAGATTGCTCATGAACATGGCTGGCGACCACTTCCTTGCCAGTGCCAGATTCACCTAAAATGAGTACGGTTGCTTCGCTTTTTGCGACTTGACTGATCATATGACGCACACGCGCAATGACAGTACTGGTTCCAACGATTTGTTGTGAGGCGTGCCACATTGTTATTCTCGCTTGTCAATTCCCTTTATTAAGCCCGCCCGCTTTTCCCTGCAGGCCTATTTATTAATAGTCGGTTAGTTAATAAATAGCAAATTCTTGACGAGTCAAAAATATACCAAATTATGGTTGACAACTAAGAACCTCGTGCTTATAATGCACACAAGCTTAAAAACAAAGTCAATGGTTAGTGCATAGGGCATTAACATACAGGTTAGTAAAGGTAGTATCAAAATAGGTTGATCATTTACTAATGACTTTGTCACTTTAACATAGGTATACTGCATGCCAGGTAAAGAAATAAGCTTGCCCACACCTTACACGTCTCGCTGGTTCTTTTTAAAAACATTAGGTATTGATCCAGAAAAACTGAGTAACAATCGGTTTGATCTAGACGATACTAACGAACTTCAAATATCAGAAATAAGAAAAAGTATCACTGAAAGTACTGTTTCAACTTCACTTGAAAAAGATGCACTCATTAAATCTTGGGAAGATGTAGAAATAAAGTTCCGCGCACTTACAAACAAAGAAGAAATATATGGTTGGGCAGGCAATGACGAAGAGGAAAATAGCACCGAATCACCTCGTTTCTACCCTAGTCTTTTAGTCCCGCGAAGAAAGAAAAAAAATACCTTACGCAATCAATTAACCAGCGTCAATGCACTCAATACTTATCTTGGATTAAATTTTGGCTATATTGTCGTCCCCCTGTTTACTGCAGAAAACTGGCATGAACATTGGCTTAAACATACCGGTACAGTTTCAGTCGACATAGACGCCGAGAATGCTGACTATTTAGGTGGCCTCACCCTCGCTGTCGCCATCGTCACGCCCTGGGCTGCAATTCCAATCGCCTTCTACGTTCTTTTGACATTGCTAAATGCACGGATGGAAGCACAAAAAAATATTGTCATCAATGAAATGCGCAATCAATATCTTGAGACACTCTATCAAGCAAGATTAAAATGTAACGCGATTGATTATCAGATCACTCAGAATGAAATTTCGCAAGAAGATTTTGATAAAGATCACGCCGCTTTAATAGACTTTAATAAAAAATATTTAATGCTTGATCCGCCGAAAAAATTCTTTAGGGCCGCATTGGTATTAGGGATTTTATGCGCATCGATATTCCCTGTCTCCTGGATAGTTTTGGTTGGTGTAATAGTTACTTCGTTACTCCTCACTAAGCTTGACCATGCTGCGCAAAAAACTGACATCAATCAAGATATGGAGATCAAAAAATTACAATGGGAATTGTTACGGGTCAAAAGACTTTACATCAAAAAGCTTGAAGAACAACTGGGCATTAATTTTGACGACATTGAAAAGCAACAAGCCCCTACATTTGTTCTTGATAACGATTATATTTACACCGATCACGGCTTTACCGGACTTGGGATGAATTCAGGTTATATGGCATTTAGTATTATCACGCTACTAGCCCTGCATGAAATTTTGCTGGGCGCAAGTTTTGCTGGCGCAAATTTTGTGTTATTTGGTCTTCCTGCCATTTGCACTGTGTTGATTGGTGTTTATCATGCGATGCAAAACCATAAACTTTATAAATTTTATGAAAGTGAAATCAATCGGTTGTCTAATGAAAATGTAAACTTACAGGAACATATCGAGCAGTTTACAAGACCGGGTGGTAAATTTTATGACGAATCCATGAAATATTATCCTGGCGCTATACAATTCAATTTTGACTTAACTTCTCCGCTGAGCGCACAATCCAAATTCTCAAAAAAGATGATGGAAGCAATTAAAAAAGTGATACGTCCCGCGCAATTTCTGGGATTGTTTGGAGTGTTTGCATTTTTAGCGCTCTCAGGAGGATGGGGAATCGTGGCCATTATCGCCATTGGGATTATCGCCTTGGGTATTGGGTATGCGGATTATAAGACTAAGGAATATAAAGAAAGTCTGGAAAGTAAAATCCATAAACTAAAAGATGATCAATCTTTCTTACTAGAAAAGAAAGGGGTTTTATTAAATCAGTACAAATTAGTACAGAGTAAAGATAGCGCTTCAACTGAATCTCTGTTGAAATCTGGCCCTACCGGCGCCATAACTATCCCATCGGACAGTACTGGGAAGAATCCACATATTATTTCAACTAAAAAAATCAATTTTCTCGGCGGTTCTTCTCTAGATGGAGATAATGAGGAACAATCTTCACCCGGCAAAGACGATAAAGAGATAATTGAAGGCTCCATACTCACCGTAGGCGAATATCTAGGCCCACCTTCAAAATACGCACTTGCTGGCTTCTGTTAATTAGAAATAGATGGCGTCCCCAAGGGGATTCGAACCCCTGTTACTGCCGTGAAAGGGCAATGTCCTAGGCCTCTAGACGATGGGGACTCACACGTCTTGTTACGGTGCTGCAAATTCTTTCGCGCGGGGTCTGTTGCTATCCGCGCGAACGCTGCTTTTTGGGTATTGCGGAATTCTGTGGTGGAGGTAAGCGGGATCGAACCGCTGACCTCTTGCATGCCATGCAAGCGCT
>CAZPAA010000268.1:0-2687 GCA_964584425.1 uncultured Gammaproteobacteria bacterium
TAACGAGAGAGATCCTTCTCCCCCTGGGAGAAGGTGCCCGAAGGGCGGATGAGGGGATATTTATAGGATGACAGACTATTTTAAATTTTGTATATAGCTAGCCCTTCTACAACCGCAAAACCTTCCAATCCCCACCCTACAAAAACTTAGACCCAGCCAAGTAATCTTGATCCGGATAATATATAAACACCAAGCTACCATTTTTAATCGTATCAATCAGTTCTTTATTCACAGCTGGATTTACCGCAGGACAACCGTGGCTGCGACCTAAACGACCATGTTTAGCAATAAAACTAGGATCCACATAATCAGCTCCATGGAACACAATCGCACGTTCACGCGCAGCGTGGTTTACACCTTGTTCCAAGCCTTCTAAGCGTAAAGAATAACCATTACGTCCAAAATAGGTCTCTTCGGTTTTAAATAAACCAAGACTGGATTGATAGCTGCTATGCTGGTTAGAGAATTTTGTAGGCAGATTTTCACCACTGCCTCGACCATGGGCAACCAATTCTTCATAAATTAATTCAGTATTTTCTAAATTGAATACCCATAAGCGTGGCTGTGTAGACGCTTGGCTGTAATCAATAATTGTAAATAAATCGCTATCACTTAAGCCTGCACTTTTTGCATTATCAAATGCAGTGAGCGCTTTTTGTAAAGTGGCTTCTTCAAGGTGTTCGGTTTGAGATAATAATTTTTTCACCAACACCGAATCGGTATAGGCATGCGCACTGACAGTAAAAAATAATATTAGGAACAAAAATGGTTTCATATATTTACTTGTATACCCTTGTTTAATTGATTAGCAAATAGTATGCCACAGCATCCTAAAAAAATCAAGTTAAGCTGCTAATAAAAACCCCATAAAAATCAATAAACCAGAGACGTTATTGGTCAAAAACGCGCGCAGGTAATCGTGATAGGCTGCAGCTAAATAGAGATGATAGCTGGTCCATAAAATGGATAATATCGCACATATAAAATAGACTAAGGTCAGGTGCGCAAGAATACCCACCCCAATGATCCCACTAAAAAACAACACGTATAATAGGCACGTGATGATAAAATCATATTGCCCAAATAATACCGCTGTGGATTTAACGCCAATTTTAATATCATCGGGTTTATCCGCCATCGCATAAAGCGTGTCATAGGCAATCGTCCATATCACACCGATAAAAAATAATAACCAAGCCATGGGAGGCAGTTTATTGATAGAAGCTGTGTAGGCTAACAAAATCCCGCTATTAAATGTAATGCCTAAAAATATTTGCGGTAAATGTGTGACGCGTTTACATAAAGGATATAAGAGGGTAAAAGCGGCAACCATAAAAGATAATTGAATCGTAAAAAGATTTAATTGCAACACCAAAATAAACGCGAATAATATTAAAACAAAAAATAAGATCCACGCGCTTTTTAAAGAGATTTGATCTTGCGCCAGTGGCCGCGATTTTGTGCGCTCGACTTGTTTATCAAATTGACGGTCAAAAATATCATTGACGACACAGCCCGCGCTACGCATGATCCAAGTGCCCAAAATAAAAATAATCAACAGTTTTAATGGTGGCAAACCCTGGTTGGCAAGCCATAACGCCCATAAGGTAGGCCACAACAACAAAAATGTTCCAATCGGTTTATCTTGGCGCATTAAACGCAGCATGGCGTACAATTGTTGCATATTTTGGGGGATTGACTCGCTTGGTGTTGAACTTATACACTGACCCATCTTAAAGATTTTGATCAATAACATAGGCGGATCTTGATGTCAACACCATTCCAAATCTTGTCAGAATTAGCTGATGGCAAGTTTCATTCAGGTGAAAGTTTAGCCAAGCAGTTTGATATTTCCCGCGCCAGAGTTTGGCAGATTATTTCTGAATTGCGCGATTTAGGCTTAGATATTTGTGCAGTGACCGGCAAAGGTTATAAAATTTTTGATGGGTTGGAATTATTAAATAAAGATAAAATTATTGCGTCGTTGCCAGATGCTGTTAAAAATAATTTAGAATTGCTTATTCATCCACAGGTTTCATCAACCAATTCGGTATTACTTGAAGGTTTAAGGAAAAATACAATTAAACCCGGCACGGTATGTTTAGCCGAATATCAATCGCAAGGACGCGGTCGCATTAATCGCACATGGGAATCGCCCCTTGCGAGTAATATTTATTGCTCAATGGCTTGGCAATTTAGCCAAGGCGCAGCGCAATTGATGGGTTTAAGTCTTGCGGTTGGGCTTGCAATCATAGCAGCCCTCAATCAAATCGGCGCGCAAAATATCGGCTTAAAATGGCCGAATGATATATTTCATGAAGGAAAAAAATTAGGTGGCATTTTAGTTGAAATCGCGGGTGATGCGCTGGGCCCCTGCGATGTTGTGATTGGTATTGGTCTAAACGTACATATGCCGAAGAATGTAAACATTGATCAAGCGTACACAGATTTATCTACCGTGATGCAATCCCACATTTCACGCAATCAATTAGCCGCGAATATGATCACTGCTTTATATGATTATTTACCCCGTTTTAGCGCAAATGGTTTGGATAGGGATGAATGGTCCAAGTTCGATATTCTAAAAAATCAAAATGTTAAAATTTCGCATCAGGATGAGATATTAGAAGGCACAGCGCTCGGCATTAACGAGCAAGGGCAACTCAAAGTCAATATCAAAGGCAGAG